>NZ_JAYJLJ010000004.1:0-263470 GCF_051948815.1 Aeromonas sp. Lyrl_2 | reverse complement strand
CCAGGCCTATGCTGCCGAGCAAGAGGTGATGGTCGTCACCGCTTCCGGCTTCCAGCAGAAGATTGAAGACTCCGCTGCCTCCATCTCTGTGATTACCCGTGAGCAGCTGGAAAAGCGGGCATATCGCGATGTGACCGATGCCCTGAAGGATGTGCCCGGTGTTGTGGTGACTGGCGGTGGCAGCAGCAGTGATATCAGCATTCGCGGTATGGGGTCGAAATACACTCTGATGCTTGTTGATGGCAAGAAGGTGGATAGCCGTGGCACTCGCCCGAACAGCGATGGTCCGGGTATCGAGCAGGGCTGGTTGCCGCCACTGCAGGCGATTGAGCGCATTGAGGTCGTCCGTGGCCCCATGTCATCCCGTTATGGTTCCGATGCCATGGGGGGCGTGATTAACGTGATTACCCGCAAGACCACCGGCCTGGCCTGGCAGGGCTCGGTTCATGCTGATTCGACCTTCCAGGAGAACAAGGATGCCGGCAACAGCTTCCAGACCGATGCCTATACCGCAGGTTCACTGATCGATGGCGTGTTGGGCCTGCGTTTCAATGGTCAGCTCGCCCATCGTGGTGAAGACAAATTTATCCAGGGTTTTGCCGAGCAGGAGACTCGCAGTGGCACGGCCGTGCTCAGCTTCAAGCCTGATGATCATAACCGCTTCGATCTGGAAGCCAGTCGTAGTCTGCAGGATCGGGATCGCACGGCCGGCAATTCGCTGGCTGCCAAGGCGAAAGATAGCCTTAACCGCTACGAGCGCACCAACTATGCGCTGACCCATGATGGTCAGTATGATTTCGGCTCTTCCAGCAGCTATCTGCAGCAGGAAGCCAACACCAACCCCGGTCGCAAGATGGAGCTCACCAACACCATCGCCGATACCCATACCCAGTTTATTCTGGGGGATCACTACCTGAGCGTCGGTGGTCAGTATCGCTATGAGGATCTGCACGATCAGGGCAATACCACTGAAAGTGGCCAACCCTGCCGAGCAGCTGACCCGCTGGAGCTGGGCGATGTTTGTCGAAGATGAGTGGTCACTCACTGACAGCTTTGCCCTGACCGGTGGCGCACGCATGGATCGGGACCAGAACTACGGTTCTCACTGGAGCCCTCGCCTCTACGGAGTTTGGCATCTGGATGACAGTTGGACCTTGAAAGGAGGCGTCTCGACCGGTTACCGCTCTCCTGACTTGCGGATGTCGGCGGCCAACTGGGGTCAGGTCACCGGTGGTGGTAGCCTGGATGGCATGCTGGTCGGTAATCCTGATCTCAAACCCGAGACTAGCGTGAGTGAAGAGATCGGCCTGCTGTGGAACGGTCATCAGGGCTTTAACGCCGGTGTTACCCTGTTCAACACCGACTTCAAGAACAAGATCTCCGAAGTGCGTCGTTGCACCAGCAAGAGCGATCCCGCCTGTACCCTCAATGGTCACAGCTATGACTTCATCAGTGATCGGGTCAACGTCGACAAGGCGAACATGCGCGGTGTCGAGGGGATGATGGATTGGGCCATCAATGAGGATTGGTCGGTCAGCTCCAGCTACACCTTTACCCAATCCGAGCAGAAGAGTGGTCCACTGGCGGGTCATGCCCTCAACCAGATGCCCCGTCACATGTTCAACGGCAGTGTTGACTGGCAAACCACCGAGGATCTCAGCCTCTGGTCACGGGTCAACTTCCGTGGCGAGACCTCCGAATACCTGAGCCGGGTCAAGATGGCGGAGGGGACTCCTTCCTACACCTTCTTTGACATGGGCCTGGTCTACAAGGCCAACAAGCATCTGGATCTGACCGCCGGGGTCTACAACCTGTTCGACAAGACGGTAGATTACAGCAGCTATGGCACTGTGCTGGATGGTCGCCGCTACAACCTGGGCGTGACTTACAACTTCTGATAGGGAACCTGTCATGCGGCCGCCATCTTCCGATGGCGGCCGTTTTTATTGCGTGTCCGTCAGGGGGCTATGCCTGATAGGAGGCGGCTTGCCAGGTATTGCGCCCCCGTCCCTTGGCCTGATACATGAGGGCATCAGCCTGCCGTAGTAGCTGGTCGGCATCAGCCTCTCTCTCTGCGGCTACCCAGACTGCCCCGGTGCTGATGGAGAGGGTCACCTCGCCGCTGCTGGTGTGCAGGGTTTGCCGGTTGCTCTCCAGGCAGATACGCTCGGCCCATTGTTCTGTCTCTGCCAGTGTGGCCAGCGGCAGCAGCAGGCAAAACTCCTCGCCGCCGATGCGGGCCAGCAGAGCCTCTTCAGGCAACAGGTTGGTCACAGTCGTGGCCAGCTTTTCCAGCAACAGATCCCCGATGCCATGACCAAAGCGGTCATTGGTCTCCTTGAAGTGATCCACATCGAACAGCAGCAGAGCACAGGGAGCCCCGCTTGCCAGTCGTTGCTCCATGGCGGGCATGAATGCCCGTCGGTTGAGCAGGCCGGTCAGGGGGTCGGTACTGGCTTGTTTCTCCAGTCTGGCGTTGGCGCTGCTCAACTCGGTGGTGCGGCTGGCAACGGCGCGGCGCAGTTGTACTATGTAGGCCACCATGATTAACACTCCGGCAAACAGTAGCCAGGGACCGAGATGGATGGGGTAGACGGTTTCGACATGCATCCATTTGCGGATGATCCGCTCCCGATCGCTCTCTTTGAGCTTGGCGAAGCCCTCTTCCAGCCGGTTTAACAGGGCAAGGTCGTCCTTTTTCACCGCAAAGCGGATCTGGTCGGTATAGAGGTGGCGAACCGGAATAAAACGGGTGGGATCGTCCGAGGTATAGATGTAGAAGTTTGCGACCTGCAGATCGGCGATAAAGGCTTTTATGTCGCCCCGAAAGGCCGCCGCCAGCAGGGTGTCATTGTCATTGAAGGTCTGCAGTCTGGTGCCGGGGAAGTAGCGTCTGGCGTAATACTCCTCGTAGCCACCGGCTACCACTCCGACCGTTTCATGGAGCAGGTAGTAGTGGACATCGGTGCCGCGCAATTCGCTCGAGAAGAAGAGTTGGGAGTCGAGCTGGGCGAGAGGCCGGCCATAGTCGAAGAGTTTGTCCCGCTCCGGTGACCAGAGCAGTCCGGCGTGAACATCCGCGTTCCCCTCATGGAGCAGGTCGAGGGAGCCTTGCCAGTCGACCAGCCTGAACTCGATCTTCTGGCCGGTGACCCGGGCATATTCACGCCACAAATCGATCAGCAGGCCATCCGGCTGGCCCGACTCATTGATATAGGAGAAGGGCTGCCAGGCTTTGGAGTTGGTAATGATGATCGGCTCTTCCGGGGCTTTGGCCCGGGCAGGCAGAGCAAGGGCGCACAGCAGGAGCCCCCACCCGATACTGACTATGACTCCTGTCCTGGAAGAGGCCATCCTTGCTCCAATCCGTTGCCGTATACCGTCCCGTGGTCATCGATTATCACCGCCTTTCTCATCGAAGAACAAGCGCCCAAATGATGAAGTTTGCATGATGCAAATGGCGCCATGACAAGGCTGGCGGATAGAGTGACTACTTACAGCGGCAGGCTGATCCGCGCCTCCAGTCCCCCCTGTGGCCGATTGAGCAGGGTCAGCTCGCCGCCGTGCTGATGGACCAGGGTGCGGGCGATGGAGAGCCCCAACCCGACACTGCCGGACTCGGTGTTGCGCGCTTCATCGAGCCGCACGAACGGCTTGAACACATCCTCCAGCCGCGCCGGATCGATCCCCGGCCCGTTATCGCAGACCCGGATCAACAGCTCCTCCTTGCGCCGCTCCAGCGACACTTCGGCGCTGCCGGCATATTTGATGGCGTTGCCGATCAGGTTCTGCAGCACCCGGCGCAGGGTGTTGGCTCGGCAGGCGTAAACCTCTTTGCCCTCCGCCAGACAGGTGACCGGCTGGCCGGTATCGGCATAGTCATCGCACAGGCTGACCAGCAGACTGACCAGATCCAGCTCGCGGGTAGCCTCCTGCTGCCCCTCCTCGCGAGCAAAGCTGAGGGTCGCGGCCAGCATTTGCTCCATCTGTTGCAGGGTCTGCTGGATCCGCTCCTTGTCCTCGCCATCGGCCAGAAACTCGGTGCGCAGCCGCAGGCTGGTGATGGGGGTACGCAGATCGTGGGAGATGGCCGCCAGCATCCGGGTTCTGTCCTGCACGAAGCGGTCGAGCCGGGTGTGCATCCGGTTGAAGGCCTGAATCGATTCGCGGATCTCGATCGGCCCCTCCTCTTTCAAGGGCTCGATATCCTCGCCCCGTCCGAGCCGCTCCGCATTGCCTGCCAGCTGCTTGAGCGGGCGAGTGGCACGGCGAAACAGCAGCACCATCAGTCCGATCACCAGACTGGCGACCAGCATCAGGTTGAAGGTGGTCTGCCACGACCAGCTGCCCGCCTCCTTGTCGACCAGCGAGCTGAACTGCAGCCAGCCCCCCTGCGGCAGTTCGATGGAGCCGTAGAGCCGCATATCCCGCGGCGGGGGCGGCCCCTTGCGATCCCGCATCATGCGGGCATGATGTTCCCACGCCTTGCTGCGCTGGGTATCCTCTTTCAGCTCGGCGCTGATCTCGACGGTGAGGCCGGGGGGGTAGTTGAGGCGCGAGCGCACCAGCTGCTCGAAGCGGGGGCTGCGGTTATCCGGTTGCAGCGGTTCGTCGGAGAGGCGCAGCAACAGGGTCTCGCTGCGGCTCGCCTTGAGGATCTCGTCATAGAGGGACGGGGGGGAGAGGGAGAGCAGCCTGACCACAGAGATGATCCGCTGCATGGCGTTGCGGCTGTTGACGAAGCCGAGCGCCTCCTCCCGATCCGTGCGGTAGATCTGGATGCTGAGCAGCTGGATCAGGATCAACCCCGCCAGCGCCACCAGAATGATCTGGCCGGTCAGCCCCTTGGGCCACATCCGTGCCCACAGTCGTCGCAAGGTGCCCACTGCTTAAACCTGCGTCACGTCGGCGGAGAACATATAGCCGCCACCCCAGATGGTCTTGATCAGCTCCGGATTCTTGGGATCCCGCTCCAGCTTGCGGCGCAGGCGGCTCACCAGGGTATCGATGGCGCGATCGAAGGCTACCGCCTCGCGGCCACGGGCCAGATCCAGCAGTTGATCCCGGCTCAGTACTCGCTGCGGGCGTTCGAGAAACACCTTGAGCAGATCGAATTCGGCGGTGGAGAGGCTGAGACCCACCCCATCCTCATCGACCAGCTCCCGGCGATTGACGTCGAGCAGCCAGCGATCGAAGCGCAGATCCCGGGTCAGGGTCTCGGCGGCGGGTTGGTTATCCGCCTGGGTGCGGCGCATCACCGCCTTGATGCGCGCCAGCAGCTCGCGCGGATTGAAAGGCTTTGCCAGATAGTCGTCGGCCCCCATCTCCAATCCGATGATGCGGTCGGTCTCTTCCCCCATGGCAGTGAGCATGATGATGGGCAGGTTCGATTTGACTCGCAGCTCGCGGCAGAGGGTCAGACCATCTTCACCCGGCATCATCAGATCCAGCACCAGCAGGTCGAACTCCCGCTCCTCCAGCAGCCGCTTCATCTCCTTGCCATCCCGGGCGCAGCTGACCCGCAGGCCGTGCTGTTCGAGAAAGCGCTTCAAGAGATCGCGAATCTCGCTGTGGTCATCGACCACCAGAATGTGGGTGTTGCCCTGGTTCATGAATACCTCCCCTGCTTGGCGTTGGCACGAGTATACGAAAATCCGCCCGGCGGTTTGTGTCAAAGTGTGCCAGATCCGCACGATGCCACACTCTGCTACAAAAAAGGGTGAGGCTGGCAAAGTTCAGACACCGACAGGGTGTTTACTTGAGGGCAAGGCAAGAGCGCCGAACCAGAATCATCCCTACAGGAGATAGACCATGAAAAAGCTGACCAAAACCCTGCTGACCGCCACCCTGATCCTTGGCCTACCGCTGGGTGCCTATGCTGCCAGTGAAGCGGCCCCCACCGGCCAGCCCGGTGCCATGGTGGATTGCCCGATGGACGGTGGTGGCATGATGGGTGGCAAACACCACGGTGGTCGCCACGACAAGATGGCCCGCATGCAGAACATGACCCCGGAGCAGATCCAGGCCAACCTGCAGCAACGTTATGACCGCATTGAAGATCCGGCCAAGAAGGCGGAGTTCATCAAGAAGCTCAACGAGCGTGCAGCCGGCATGACCAAGCACGCCGAAGCGATGAAGCAGTTCGCCGAAGCGAACCAGTAACAACGCCAGCTGTTATCAACCCAAGGGTGGCCGAGGCCACCCTTTTTGTGATCGTATCGATCCATTTTCGCTCGAATCCTTATCTTGCTGTCGCTTATGTGAGCGATGGCAAACGCGCCGTGAGCGAATTGCAAGATAATGCCCGCTCATATAACAAGCTGCAGTTAGCAGTGGCCGAAAACAGGAGAGGGTATGGGTTGGGATCTGGGGACAATCAAGGGGCGATATACCGCCGTTTTTCTGGGATTCATGGTGGCGGTCTGTGTGCTGACCGTAATCGGCATCCAGTTATGGGTCAAACCCGAGCTGCAACGGGCGGGTGAGCAGAATCTGGTGCTGCGGGTCAGCGAGATTGCGACCGACATTCGCGATCAGCTCAACGGGGTGCAGAGCCAGTCACGCAGTATCACTCAGCTGGTGGCCCAACTGCCGAGCGAGCAAATCGATGCCGTTCTCCCTGCTCTGATCGATCAATATGGCAATGCGATGGTGTTTGGTGGCGGCATCTGGCCGATGCCGGATCAGCGGGAAGTCGGTCGCATCAAGTTCAGCACCTTCTTTCATCGGGATGGTGCCAACAAGCTGATCCCCAACACCTACTGGAACTCGGCCGAGGCGCCCAACTATTTCGATCAGCCCTGGCACAGATCCGGGCAGCAGGCGGCGAAAGGCATGTGTGTCTGGGCGGCGGCTTACAAGGATGGTGCCAGCCAACAGCCGCGCACCAACTGTGCCATGGGGATCTATCGTGACGGTTCCCTTTACGGGGTGTCCACCATCGATGTGACGCTGGGTTTCTTCAATGATCTGGTCGCCAAAAAAGAGCAGGAGATCGGTGGTCAGGTGATGATCGTCGAGGTTGATGGCAAGATCCTCAGCAAGAATGGTCGTTTGACTGGGGATGTGGTGCTGGGCAACCTCTCATCTCACGGGGACTATCCCTTTGCCAGTGCCATCGCTAGCCTGCTGGGGCCGGGTAATGGCGCCGCGTTGCAGCGCACTACCTTTCAGGATCTGGGTGAAGAGCAGACATTGCTGATGCAACCCATCGAAGGAACCCCCTGGCTGTTGGCGGCGGCGCTGCCGACCAGCACCCTGACCCACGACAGTCAGGAGGTGCTCAAGACGCTGGCAGCGATCCAGCTACCGCTAGTGGTGCTGCTGTTTGCGCTGATGTTGATGGCCATCAAGCAGCTGGGCAGTCGACTCGACACCCTCAAGCAGAACATCGATGCCCTCTCGGCCGGAGATGCTGATCTGACTGCCCGGATCCGGGTCAAGGGGCACGATGAGCTGGACCATATCGCCCAATCGGTGAACCGCTTTATCGCCTATCTGCAGCAGATGATGTTGCAGGTGACCGAGACCACAGAGCTGATTACCCGTGAATTGGCCCAGCTTGACCAGCAGACGAGCCAGGCCAGACGTATTCTAGGTGCGCATGCTGCCGAGACCGATCAGATAGTGACAGCCCTGACCGAGCTCAGCTCCACTGCCGACAGTGTGGTGCACCACGCGAGCGATTCCGCCAGCTTTACCGAGTCTGCCAATGGTCAGGCGATTCAGTCCCGTCAGGTAGTGGGTCAGGCCTCTGCCAGTGTGGCGGCGCTGATCGATGAAGTGGATCTTGCTGCGACCAAGGTATTGGGGATGCAGGAAGATGCTCGCCAGATCAGCAGTGTACTCAGCGTGATCGGCGATATTGCTGCCCAGACCAACCTGTTGGCACTCAACGCGGCCATCGAGGCGGCGCGGGCCGGTGAGCAGGGCCGTGGTTTTGCCGTGGTTGCTGATGAGGTGCGCGCACTGGCGGCGAGAACCCAGAATAGCACTGCCGAGGTGGGGAGCATGCTCTCCCGGTTGACGCAGGGGGTGGCCGAAGCCGTGGTGGCCATGGAGCACACCAAGCAGAGCTGTCAGGCGGCGACCGAGAATACCGAGCAGGTGACAGGCGGGCTCGACAAGATGGCGGATGCCGTGGTGCAAATAAACGATCTGGGTACCCAGATTGCGACTGCGGCAGAGGAGCAGAGCCGGGTGACCGAAGAGATCAACCGCAACATGGTCACCATCCGCGACATGGTCAATCTGCTGGTGGATAACGGTCAGAATACCGAACAGAGTTCGGCCACCCTGCTGGAGTCCAATCGCCAGCTGGTGGCGTTGGTACATCGCTTCAAGGTGTAACAAACCGATAATGAAAGAGGGGGAGCCCGGTGCTCCCCCTCTTGCTATCTGTGCCGATGCGGGCGTGCAGCCACTCCACCGGACGAGCGAACTTAGCCCTGAGCCTTGTCGGTCAGGTCTACTTTCTTGACGGTATCACCTTCGAACTTGATAACGACGTTCTTCTTGGCTGCGTCGGTATCTTTCAGCAGGGTTTTGGTGGTTTCTGCCAGCAGCGGAGAGGCCTTCTTCAGGGCATCCAGATCATAGGTCCACACTTCCAGACCGGATTCGGTCTTGGTGGTGGCAGGAGCACCCAGCTTCTCTTTAATAGCCTGCTTGTTGGAGCCGCCTTCCTTGATATCCAGTGCCTTCTTGATGGCTTCGTTGGATGCGCTGTCCACTGCACCGGATACGGCGGTATTAGCTGCATCCTTGACGCTGCTGGTGACGCTGTCGGTCAGCGAGTCCATCAGGCCAGCATTGGCAAACAGGGGCAGGGTGGTGAGGGCTACCAGCAAACTCTTTTTCATTTTTTACAGATTCCATTGGTTCAAATGAGGCGGCTATGGAACCAATAAAAGAGCTGGGTGTCAAGTGAGGCAGCTATTGAGCGGTCTGTTAACTGTGTCTCATTTTTCACCAGCTGCAAATAGTTTTGGTATCTCCCGCACCAGCCAGCTTTTGGCCTTGCCCATGGTATCGCGGCGCCAGGCCAGCACCACCTGCAGCTGATGGCGGTACTCGGGGCTGATCACCTTGAGCCGACCGGCCCGGATGTCCTCCTCAATCCAGCTCTGTGGCATGGTGCCGACGCCGATCCCTGCCAGCAGGGCATCCCGTTTCTCCGTCATGGTGCTGACGGTGAGGCGCGGCTGCTTGTCGAGCAGTCGGTAGGTGAGAACCGGTTTGCGCAGGGCTGTGTCGGCCACCGCGATGGCGCGGTAGCGGCGCAGGGTCTCGTCGGCCAAGGGTTCGGGCTCCTGATGCAGCGGATGATCGGGATGGGCGACGTAGAGCATCACCTCGTCCTTGATCACCTGATGCTTGATGCCGGTCATCATGATGTCCGGATTGATGGAGGAGATAAGCAGGTCGGCGCGGCCATCTTCCAGACACTCCCAGCTACCCGCCAGCACCTCGGCCCGCAGCCGCAGTCGGGTATTGGTCTGCTCGGCCAGTTTCTCCACCAAGGGGTAGAGGGCCTGCACCGGGACCAGCGCATCGACGGCGACTGTGATGTCGGTCTCCCAGCCACGGGCCAATGCCCGGGTCTCGCCTACCAGATGCTCGGCTGCCTCCAGCAGCACCCGGCCGCGCTCCAGCAGCATGCGGCCCGCCGGGGTGAACTTGGTGCGGTGGCCGCTGCGGTCAAACAGCATGGCATCCAGTTCGTCTTCCAGCTTCTGCACCGTATAGCTCAATGCCGAGGGCACCTTGCCCAGCTCGTCGGCCGCCGCCGCAAAGCTGCCGCGGCGGTCGATGGCATCCAGCACCCGGATTGCCTCCAGGGTCAGCGCCCGCTCCTTGTTCGATTCCTTGGCCATTCCTCACCTTCAATTTTTTTGAATATGTTTGCCAGTTTATCTCGCTAACAAGTTAGGTCATGTCACTTTAATATTCAATCAACGCTTAGGCAGGAACGTCGAGCGGCCAAATATGCGGGTAGTTCCGCACTGTGACACACCAAATCGGTCTGTCTGATGTCGGTGAAAGAACAACACACTATTTGAATAACCTCTTGCATGGATGCATTGATTCTGGCCGAAAAGGCCTTGGCAATGACATATAAAACAAGAGAGTGAATGAACATGAAAAACGTAATCAAGATGCTGGCCGTTGCAGGCCTGATGACCACTGGTTTCGCCCAAGCTTCCGTACCGGCTGACTTCAATGCCATGCCCGGCGTGCTGTTTGTGAACTGGAACGCCACTGCCGCACTGGATAGCAAAGCCAATCCGATGCTGGAAGTGCGCGATGAGGCTGGTGACCTGATCACATCCGCACATGCAAGCCTGACTGGCACACAACAAATTCGCATGCCGCTGCGCACTCAAGGCACAGTGACCGTCAGCCTGGCTGACCAGAGCAGCGAATACCGTATTCCGTTCGGCATCGGTGGTGGCAACCCCCGCTAAGTCGAACCCCGGATAGATGAGGAGCACACCATGATGACATTGAGAGCCGCAGAAGCGCGGGGCAAGGCCAACTTTGGCTGGCTGGACGCGCGCCACAGTTTCTCCTTCGGTCACTACTATGACCCGGAGTGGATGGGGCACTCGGTACTGCGGGTGATCAATCAGGATCTGGTTGCGCCGGGTGGCGGATTCGCCACCCACCCTCACGCCAATATGGAGATCCTCACTTGCGTGCTGCAAGGCACCATAGAGCACAAGGACAGCCTCGGCCATGCCGAGCAGATCCCGGCAGGGGATTTCCAGCTGATGAGCGCAGGCAGCGGGATCCGCCACAGCGAGTACAACCCCTCGCAGACGGATCCTCTCTCCCTGTTGCAGATCTGGATCGAGCCGAACGAGTTCGGCACGCCACCCGGGTATCAGCAGAAGAAGATCGAGTCCAGACCGGGCATGACGCTGGTGGCGTCACCGGATGGCGAGGCAGGATCGTTCAGGATCCGCCAACAGGCCCGCGTATGGCGGCTGGAACTGGCCCCGAGCGAGACGCTCGAATGGGCACTGGCTGGCCGACACGGTTACCTGCAGATGATTGCAGGGGAGTTGACCGCCAACGGTCTGGTTGCCCGACCCGGCGACGGGGTACTCAGTCGTGATGAATACCGGTGGGAGCTGGTTGCGACCAGTGCCAGCCAAGCTCTGTTATTTGACCTACCCTGAAGCAGTCAGCGGTGATGTGACACAAACGAGGAATATGAAATGGAAAAGATGAAAGATGTAGCGCTGCTGGCGGGTCGTGTACTGCTGGCGCTGATGTTCGTAATGGCGGGCTGGAGCAAGATCGGCGGGTATGCCGGTACTCAGGGCTATATGGAAGCGATGGGCGTACCGGGCTTTATGTTGCCGCTGGTGATCCTGCTTGAGCTGGGTGGTGGCCTTGCCGTCGTGCTCGGTCTCTTTACCCGCAGCCTCTCCGTGCTGCTGGCCGGTTTCACCCTGATGGCTGCCTTTATTTTCCATTATCAGCCTGCAGAACAGATGCAGATGCTGATGTTTATGAAGAACGTCTCAGTGGCCGGGGGTTTCCTGGCGCTGGCGGCGGCCGGAGCAGGGGCTTTCAGTGTGGATGCCCGTCTCGGCAAAAATTGGTAATGCCCTGAAGAGTCAAGTTTTCCAATGCCTTTTGGCCGGTGCAACTGCACCGGCTTTTTTCTGTCTGCGTTTTCCGGGTAGGTGAGGTGACGGCACAAATCTGCGGCGCCCCTCATGGTTCAGCGGTTTGCCCGCCTGCTGGCCACAAGAGCCTTTTGCATCTTCCCCTTCGATCCCCGACAATTCTCACTCTTGTGAAGTGACGGAAATGGCTCGCCTTTTCCCTCGCCCCCTCTCATCCACAGGCGGGAATTGCTCATGTTTACCCTCTACCACTCCAATCAGCTGGATCTGCTCAAAGAGCTGCTGGTGAGCCGCATCCGGCAGGCCCCTCTCTCTCACCCCTTCGAGCGGGAGCAGATCCTGGTACAGAGTCCGGGCATGGCCCAGTGGCTCAAGCTGGAGCTGGCCAAAGCCTTCGGCATCGCCGCCAATATCGACTTTCCGCTGCCCGCCAGCTTTATCTGGGAGATGTTCACCCGGGTGCTGGCGGATGTACCGCGTCAGAGCCCCTACAACAAGGGCTCCATGAGCTGGCAGCTGATGACCATTCTGCCCGCCTTGCTGGACAGGCCCGCCTTTGCCCCGCTCGCCGCCTATCTGGGCGGGGGAGATGAGGAGGATCCTGCCAAGGATCCCGAGCAGGTGCGGCTGTGGCAGCTCTGCCAGAAGGTGGCGGATCTCTTTGACCAGTATCTGGTCTACCGGCCGGACTGGATCGCCCGTTGGGAAGAGGGGGAAGGATTGAGTCAGGAGCTGGCCGGGGTGAGCGGTCAGGATTGGCAACCGGAGCTGTGGCGCGAGCTGGTGGCCCGCACGTTGGCGCTCTCTCCGAGCGGTTACCACCGCGCCAACCTCTACGAGGAGTTTATCCACGAGCTGGCACGCACCGCCGATCTGCCGGGCAAGCTGCCGCAACGGGTCTTCGTGTTCGGCATCTCGGCGCTGCCGCCGCGCTATGTGGAGGCGCTGCTGGCCCTCGGCAGCCGGTCGGAGGTGGAGGTGCACCTGTTCGTCACCAACCCCTGCCGCTACTATTGGGGGGATCTGCTGGATCGCAAGACCCTGGCTCGGCTGGAGAACAAGCTCAAACCCGGTACCGATATCGAGACGTTGCAGGGCCCCGCCAACCCGCTGCTCGCCTCCATGGGCAAGTTGGGGCGCGATTACCTGCATCAACTGATGGAGCTGGAGGTGCCGCAAATCGAGGCTTTCGTCGATATCGACGAGGTGGATGGCAAGGGCAATATCAAGCTGCTGCATGCCATTCAGAAGGATGTGCTGGAGCTGGCCGAGCGAGGCGCCGGTCAGTTCGATCTCGACAGCAGCCATCACAAGAGCCCCATAGATCCGGCGGATGGGTCACTGCAGATCCACGCCTGCCACGGCCCGATGCGTGAACTCGAGGTGCTGCACGACCGGCTGCTGGCGCTGTTCGAGCAGGACCCGTCCCTCACCCCGAAAGACGTGGTGGTGATGATGCCGGATGTGAACAGCTACGGCCCCTACATTCAGGCGGTGTTTGGTGCGCGCGGCCAGATCCCGTTTGCGGTTTCGGATCGGGCGGCGAGTCAGGAGAGCCCGCTGCTGCAAAGCTTCCTCGCCCTGCTCAGGCTGCCCAACGCCCGCTTCGGGGCGGGGGAGCTGCTCGCCATTCTCGAGGTGCCCGCCGTGCTGCGCCGTTTCGAGCTGGATGACGACGAGTTCAACCAGCTGCGGGTCTGGGTGCAGGAGACCGGCATCCGCTGGGGGCTGGATGACGGCTATCCCGTCCGTTTCGATCTGCCGCCCATGTCCGGCAACAGCTGGCTGTTCGGCCTGCGCCGCATGCTGCTCGGCTTCGCCATGGGGGATGGCGAGCCGGTGGCGGGCATCCTGCCCTACGCCGATATCGAGGGTCAGCAGGGGCTGGCACTCGGCAAGCTCGCCTGGTTTGTCGACTCGCTGGCCGAGTTTTTGCCCCGCCTGCAACAGGCGCAGCCGCTGGTCGAGTGGAACGCCTGCCTGCTGGCGCTGCTGGAGCGCTTCTATCTGGCCGACGAGGATGAAGAGCGTCAGCTTCAGCTGATTCGCAGCCAGCTGGTCGAGTGGCAGACCCGGCTCGGCGAAGCCCGCTTCGAGCAGCCCATCACCGCCGACCTGTTGCAGGATTACCTCGGCAGCGTGCTGGGGGAGTCCCGCTCCAGCCAGCGTTTCCTCGCCGGTCAGGTGAACTTCTGCACCCTGATGCCGATGCGCTCCATCCCCTTCAAGCAGGTCTGCCTGCTCGGCATGAACGATGGCGTCTACCCGCGCACCCTGGCTCCCATGGGGTTCGACCTGATGGCGGTGGCGTCGCGGCGCGGGGATCGCTCCCGTCGCGATGATGACCGCTACCTCTTCCTCGAGGCGTTGCTCAGCGCCCAGCAGGGGCTCTATATCAGCTATCAGGGCTTCAGCGCGCAGGACAACAGCGACAAGGTGCCCTCGGTGCTGCTGGCGGAGCTGATCGACTATGTGCGGCAGGGCTTTGTGCTGGCGGGGGATGAGGAGCTCGATGACGAAACCTCCGGTAAGCGGCTGCTCAACCACCTGATGGTGGCGCACCCGCTCACCCCCTACAGCCGCAACTACTTCTACCCGGAGCCGGGTTCACGCCTCTTTACCTATGCCGCCGACTGGCTGCCCGCCCTCAATCCGGTGCGCGGCGCGGCCAACTTCCAGAGCGGCGAGCTGCCTCTCCCCCCCGAATGGGGCAAGGAGCAGGGGCTGGAGCTGGCGGAGCTGCTGCGCTTCTATCGCCAGCCCACCAAATATTTCCTCAACCGCCGCCTCAAGGTGTGGTTTGAGCTGAACGAAGCCAACATCGAGGACAGCGAGCCGTTCGAGCTGGATGGCCTGCAACATTATCAGCTGAAAGATCTGCTGCTCGATGCCCATCTGGCGGAAGGTGAAAGTACCGAGCGTCGCGAGCGGTTGCAGCTCACCGGCCTGCTGCCGCAAGGGTGGTTCGGCAGCCTGCTGCTGGACGATCTGGATGCCGAGATGGGCAAGCTGGCGGACCGGCTGCGCCCTTGGGTTGCTGCCAATGAGGCAGAAAAACAGGCGGTGGAGATCGATATCTCCCTCACTCAGGGCCAGCTGCAAGGGTGGATCGACACCCAGAAGGGGCGCTTGCTGGTGGTCAAACCCGGCAGCTTCAACGGCAAGGATCTGCTGCTGGGCTGGATCCAGCACCTCTGCCTCTCATTAAGCGGCGCTCCCGGCGACACCCTGCTGTTCGATGCCAAACAGAGTCTGCGGTTAGCCAAGCTCTCTGCCGACGAGGCGCGGCCCAAACTGGCGGCGCTGGTGGCGTGCTGGGCGCAGGGGATGAAGCGGCCGCTGCCGTTCTTCCCCAACACCGCCTGGGATTGGCTCAAGGCGATCGAGAAGGATCCCGACAAGCCGGAGGCGGCCGACAAGGCGGCCCTCACCCGTTTCAACGGTGGCTGGATGATCAATGGGGAGGGGCAAGACGTTTACGTCGCCCGCTGCTTCCCCGAACTCGATGATGAGGTGCTGGGGCAGTTGCAGGCGCTGGCCCGCGAACACCTGACCCCGCTGCTCAAGACCCTGGAGGAGCTGAAATAATGGCTAACCCGCTCAATACCCTGCGTTTTCCCCTCCATGGTGAACGACTGATCGAAGCCTCCGCCGGTACCGGCAAGACCTACACCATCGCCGGTCTCTACCTGCGCCTGCTGCTGGGCCACGGCCCGCTCATTGAGGAGGGGGCCGATTCTGGTCAGCCGAGCGCCCATGAACGGCCGCTCTCGGTGACCGAAATTCTGGTGGTGACCTTTACCGAAGCGGCCACCGCCGAGCTGCGCGGGCGGATCCGCGGTCGCATTCACGAGGCGCGGCTCGCCTTTATGCGCGGTCATAGCAATGATGCCCTGCTGGCCCAACTGTTGGCAGAGGTGGTGGATCACGAGCTGGCGGCCCGCCGCCTGCTGGCCGCCGAGCGGCAGATGGACGAGGCGGCGGTCTTTACCATCCACGGCTTCTGCCAGCGGATGCTCAAGCAGAACGCCTTCGAGTCGGGCGCCCTCTTTGAAACCGAATTTCTTACCGACGACAGCCAGCTCAGGCTGCAGGCGGTAAGCGACTACTGGCGCGCCGAGTTCTATCCGGTGGATAAAGCCCTCGCCAGCGCCGTGCGCGCGCTCTGGCCGAGCCCCGCCGCCCTGCTGCGGGAGATGGGCAGCTGGCTCGACAACAGCGAGCTGGAGATCCACCCCGCGCTGGGGGACGAGACCCTCGCCGCTCGCCATCAGGCGGCCATGAGCCGCATCGCGGCGGTGAAGAGTGAATGGCTGGCGCAGACGGACGAGATCCGCCGCCAGACCGACGGCCAGATCAGCCGCTACACCGGCAAGAACTACGAAGGGTGGTTTGCCAAGATAGCCGACTGGGCACAGGACGAGAGCAGTGGCTACGCCATCCCGAAGGAGCTGGAGCGCTTTGGCCGGACTGTGCTGGAAGAGAATCTCAAGAAGGGTGGCGCTGTGCCGACCCTGCCGCTGTTCAGCCAGATCGACCAGCTGCTGGCGAGCCGCCCCGGTATTCGGGATCTCATCCTGCAACGGGCGGCCAAAGTGGTGCGCAGCCGGATGCAGGCCAGCAAGCGTCAGGCTCATCAGCTCTCGTTTGATGACCTGCTCAAAGACCTCGATGGGGCGCTCGGCTCCAGCCTTGGCGAGCGGCTCTGCGAGCGTATTCGCGCCACCTATCGGGTGGCGATGATCGATGAATTTCAGGATACCGACCCCCAGCAGTACCGCATCTTCCATCGCCTCTACGGCGGCCACACAGACACGGCGCTGTTGATGATCGGTGACCCCAAGCAGGCCATCTACGGCTTTCGCGGCGCCGACATCTTTACCTACATTCAGGCGCGGCGAAATGTGATCGCCCACTACACCCTCGGGCGCAACTGGCGCTCCAGCAGTGCGCTGGTGGGGGCGGTCAATGGCCTGTTCGAACGGGCCAAGGATCCCTTTATCTACGAAGCGGATATCCCCTTCCTGCCGGTGGAGGCGCAGGGCAAGAGCAAGGCGCTGCTGCTCGATGGCGCCACCGCCCCCGTGCTCCACTGCTGGCAGCTGACCGGCCAACCCACCTTCAATCGGGGGGATTACCAGAGCAAGATGGCCCGCGCCACCGCCGCCGAGATCCACCGCCTGCTGACGCTGGCCCGCGAGGGCAAGGCGAAGATAGGCGATCAGGCGGTCAAGGCCGGGGATATCGCCGTGCTGGTGCGCACCGGCGCCGAGGGCAAGCTGGTGCAGCAGGAGCTGGCGCGGCTCGCCATCGCCTCCGTCTATCTGTCGAACCGCGAGAGCGTGCTGGAGCAGACGGAGGCGCGGGAGATCCTGCTGATTTTGCACGCCTGCCAGAACCCGAGCGAAGAGCGCAGCCTGCGGGCGGCGCTGGCGACCGGCCTGTTTGATCTCGATGCCAAGGCGCTCGATGGGCTGGCCAGCGACGAGCGGGCGTGGGAGAGCGCGGTGCAGGAGTTTATGGAGTACCGCAAGATCTGGCACCGCCGCGGCGTGCTGGCCATGCTGCGGGCCCTGCTGCACCGGCGCAATCTCGCCTCTTCGCTGTTGGCGAGCCCCTATGGCGAGCGGCGGCTGACCAACTTCCTCCATCTCGGCGAGCTGCTGCAACAGGTGAGCAGCGAGCTGGACGGGGAGTATGCCCTGCTGCGCTGGCTGGGGGAGGCGGTGAGCCGCCCCAACGGGCAGGATGCGGAGCAGGTACTGCGGCTCGAATCCGAGCGCAAACTGGTGCAGATCGTCACCATCCACAAATCCAAGGGGCTGGAGTACCCGCTGGTGTTCCTGCCCTTTATCTGCAGCCACAGAACCGCCGAGACCCCGCTCTATCACGAAGCGGATGAGGCGGGCAATCGCACCATTCTCGATCTGACCGGCGCCGACTCGTCGCTCGCCGAAGCGGACAGGGAGCGCCTTGCCGAAGATTTGCGGCTGCTCTATGTGGCGCTGACCCGGGGCGTCTACGCCACCTGGCTGGGGCTGGCGCCGGTGCGGGCGGGGGCGGGCAAGTCGGAGAAGACCGACCTGCACCACACCGCCATCGGCTACCTGCTGCAAAAGGGCGAGGAGGGGGATGCGCAGACGCTGGCCACCGCCCTGACCGAGCTGGCACAGGTGCTGCCCGGGGTGGCCGTCGGTGAGCCCTCGCTCACCCGTCCGGCCCCGCTGCCGCCAGAGGAGGAGCAGTTGGGCGAGCCGCAGGTGCGCCACTTTACCGGTTCCCTTGAGCGGGACTGGTGGATCAGCTCCTACTCCGGGCTGGCGGCGCAGGGCCACGGCCACAGCAAGGGCGTACTCGCCAATCCCGGCTTCGATGATGAGGTCGTCACCGAGGCGGCTGCGCTGGCTTCCGAGCAACCTGAAGAGGCTCCCCAGCCCTCCATCTTCACCTTCCCGAAAGGGGCGCGCCCCGGCACCTTGCTGCACAGCCTGTTCGAGACCATCGACTTTCAGAGCGCCGCGGGCGAGCCGCTGGCAGAGCATATCGCCGCGCTGTTGGCGCAGGATGGCTTCGACGAGAGTTGGGCCCCTGTGCTGCAACAGCAGGTCGAAGCTGTGCTGGATACCCCGCTGGAAACGGGCTTTGGCGAGCCGGTACGGCTGCGGGACTTGAGTGCCGAGCGCAAACAGGTGGAGCTGGAGTTCTTCCTGCCCATGGGGCGGGTGACGGCTCCGGCGCTGACGGCCCTCTGCCAGCAGCACGACCCGCTGTCGCGGGGCAACAAACCGCTCAGCTTTGCCACCGTGCAGGGGATGCTCAAGGGCTTTATCGATCTGGTGTTCGAGTGGCAGGGGCGCTGGTATCTGCTCGACTACAAATCGAACCACCTCGGCATGAGCCCCGCCGATTACAGCCGTCCGGCGCTGGAGCGGGCGATGGCCGAGCACCGCTACGACCTGCAATACCAGCTCTACTCGCTGGCGCTGCACCGGCTGCTCACCCTGCGCCTGCCGGGCTACGACTTCGAGCAGCATTTTGGCGGGGTCTTCTATCTGTTCCTGCGTGGCATGCCGCAGGGGGGCATTTTCCATACCCGCCCGAGCCGTGAACTGGTGCTGGGGCTGGATAAGTTGTTTCGCGAAGGCAGTGAGCTGCCAGCAGCGGGATCCCAAGCATTTAACGAGGTAGAGGCATGAGCGGCACCATGATCAGCACAGCGACCAGCGCAATGATGGTTGAACGGCTCAAAACACTGGCGCTGGCTGGCCGCATCCGCCAGCTGGATCTGCAATTTGCCAGGCTGGTGGCCGACCTTGGCGGCAGCCCCGAGCTGGTGCTAGGGGCTGCGCTCGCCTGCTTCGAGCTTGGGCGCGGCCATGTCTGTTTGCCGCTTGAGATGCTCGCTGCCGGATCCCTGCGCCCGTTCGGGCTGGATCCCCAGCAGAGCCGGGAGCTGCTGGGGGATCTGGCGGATCCTGCCCGCTGGCCCGCCCTGTTTGCGGCCAGCCCCCTGGTTGGCACCGAGCAGGATGAGGGGCTTGCCCCGCGCTGGCCGCTGCGGCTGTGGCACGGGCGGCTCTACCTCACCCGCTACCACGATCACGAGCAGGGTGTAGCCCGCCATCTGCGCGCCCTGAGCGAGCGAGCCGAATGGCCGGAGATAGCCCCGGCCCTGTCGCGGCTGTTTGCCCGCGACTATGGGCTGGTGTTCGCGGCGCTGCTCAAAGCCCGCCTCGCCCCCGACTTCTCGGCCCGCCACTTTATCGAAAAGTATCTCGATCTGGTGTTCCCGAACGAGGTGGATTGGCCCGCCATCGAAGGGCTGCTGGCCAGCGCCCAGGCGGCGAGCGACTTGAGCAAGCTGGATGCGCTGGTGCCCGAGGCGCTCTGCTGCAACGGCCAGAAGCTGGCGGCGGCCACCGCGGCGGCACGCCCCTTTGCGGTGATCTCCGGCGGCCCCGGCACCGGCAAGACCACCACGGTCGCCAAACTGCTCGCCATTCTGGTGGAGACCGGCCTGCAAGCGGGCAAGGCCCCGGCGATCCGGCTGGTGGCCCCCACCGGCAAGGCGGCGGCGCGCCTCACCGAGAGTATCGGCTCTGCCCTGCAGGCCCTCGATCTGCCCCCCGAGTGGGTCGAAGCGATCCCCACCGAGGCGGGCACCCTGCACCGGTTGCTCGGGGTCATTCCGGGGCGCAGCCAGTTCCGCCACCACGCGGGCAACCCGCTGCACCTCGACTTGCTGGTGGTGGATGAGGCCTCCATGGTCGACTTGCCGATGATGGCGCGCCTGCTCGATGCGTTGCCAAGCCACGCCCGCCTGATCCTGCTCGGCGACAAGGATCAGCTCGCCTCGGTGGAGGCGGGGGCCGTGCTCGGCGATATCTGCAGCTTTATCGAACAGGGCATCAGCCCGGCGCAGGCGGATTGGCTCTCCCGCCAGACCGGCTACCGTTTGCAGGGCACGCCCGCGGGGGCTCCGGTGCGTGACAGCCTCTGTTTGCTGGCCAAGAGCTGGCGCTTTGATCAGCATTCGGGCATCGGCCAGCTGGCGCGCGCCTGCAACAGCGGCGATGCCACGGCGGTGGAATCAGTCTGGGGCGCAGGATTCGCCGATATCAGCCTGCACCCCTGGGCCGGGGAGGCCTACGACGCCCTGATTGCCCAGGGGGTGGCCGGTTACGGCAGCTATCTGAAGGCGGCCCGCGCGGGGGAGGCGCCCGCCGCCGTATTCAAGGCATTCAACAGCTTCCAGATCCTCTGCGCCCTGCGCGATGGCCCGTTTGGCGTGTTGGGGCTAAACGAGCGGCTGGAACTGGCCCTGTCACGGGCCGGCCTGATTGCCCGCGATGGCGACTGGTATGCCGGTCGTCCGGTGATGGTGGTGCGCAACGACCACGGTGTTGGCCTCTACAACGGCGATATGGGGCTCTGCCTGCCCGATGAAAGTGGGCGGTTCAAGGTATGGTTTGAGCAGCCGGATGGCACCCTGCGCGCCCTGCTGCCTAGCCGCCTGCCGCCCCACGAGACCGTCTACGCCATGACTATCCACAAATCCCAGGGTTCGGAGTTTGCCCATACCGTGCTGGTGCTGCCCGACAGCCCCAGCCCGCTGCTGACCCGCGAGCTGGTCTATACCGGCATCACCCGCGCCAAGGCCCGCCTCGATCTCTACGGCGATCGCGCCCTGTTGGCACAAGCGGTACGGAAAAAGACCGAGCGTTATTCCGGATTGGCGGAGAGGTTGGGGGAGTGATTGATGGCGGCGGTAAAGGGATTTACCAGTGTTTGATTAGGCCTGGCTAATTCAACCTACAAACGTGATGAAATGGAATGCTGGTATAAATATTTGTATGGGCACAAATTATAAAATCATTCTGTAAGGGGATTTATAATGAACATCGGCAAGAGGTTTAAATGTAATATTTGCGGTGAAATTATTGACTGTAGAATTGGCATGTCAAATAGAGATGTTCAGCCATTCCAGTTTGCTTGTCCTAATTGTGAGGAAAGAATTACATTTGTTCTTGGTTCGAGTGCAGGAAGTCTAGAGGGAGCTGAAGAGATTATTGATTTCGATGGGCCTTTTAAAGGTGAATATCCATTTGTAGATTTACATCTTGATTTCCCCGTCGATTTTGGTACCTACAAATTAGGTGAGACCACTTTCTTTAAAGTTTTGGAAAGGATTGGGCATGAGGCTTTGGGGGATTTAAGTCTGCGTCTAAATATACTTAATACACTATATAAAAAAGAAAATGATCTTAGAAGATTGATAACTCAGTATATCAGAGATGATATACAAGGTTTTGAACGTGCTTGCAACGCGATAGATATACCAAACGTAAAATTAAAAACACATAAAAAAGAAGACGTACTTGCAGCACTGTATTCAGCTACATCGATTATGTCGTCACCATTCACGATACATGAACATAATAAAGAATTAAGCACGGAATTCCCCAGCTTACTTAAGTATCTTAATGAGACGGAATACGATAAAACACGTGATTTTATTAGTGAGTTAATTAATAAGTCATTCTTGAAGAATCTGCATCATGATTGTTTGAAACTATATCCAAAGATGATTTCTTTAGATTTGCCGTTACGACCTGCGCTATATTATGATTATATAGACAGTTATGATATTGGATTGACGCCAGCAAGAGTTTCGAGTGCAGATTTTGATACTTGTAATAATTTATACAAGGATCTGGCAGAGGTGTTTTCGCGTCAGCTTACATTGGTTGCTGGAATAAATAATTTAATAAAACGTGGCGATCACAACATGTTTAGTGATGAAGTTAGGCTAAACAAGAAGAAAGAAGTTATTCGGGGTTATTCATCTTTGGATAGGTTTGCTGACGTTGATTTTGGTAACAAATTAGCAGCTTTAGATGATTCATTTTATAGGGTTAATGTTGAAGCGGTCGACAGTCGATTAAGAAATGGCATTGCGCATTACAAGTATGAGTATACAGAGTCTACACAGCTTATAAAAATTTATCCTAAAAAAGAGGGTTTAGAAAGAAAGGATTTTGATGAAATATATTTCTTGGAGTTTATGCGAAAAATACTGATGTTATTTAGGGAAGTGCACAATATAAATCATATGATAAAGGCCATTCATTACTATTGTATATTTATATTAAAATTTGAGGTTTGATTATATCTCTTATGTTGGGCTTCGCAGGCTCAGCTCCAACCTACCGATTGTGTAGCTATTTATCTGCCAAAAGGTGTAATGCGCTGCGCTTATTACACCCTACTTACATACGACAGGATGTCATTGCTTGAGACTTGAATTTAACACTATCGATCTGGATCGCGATTACGAGCTCTGTGTGCAGGCACGCAGGGATGCCTATTTTTGCAGCTTTCATACCCATAATGGTTTTGCCGACTTTATCGACGGCTATCGGGAGCGGATCCGCTAAAGGCTGGGGCAAGCGCAATGGCACTACCTCCATGTCTGGGCAGGTGAACAACGGGTGGGCCAGCTGGAGTTTCGCAGCTTTTCCGATGAATCCGAGACTGGCTATGTGCAGCTGATTTATCTGTTCCCCCAATATCGTGGCACCGGTTTGGCTGCCGTGTTGCAGGCCTATATCCGCCAGCAGTTGCTGGGGGCTGGCTGCAAATGGGCGATCCTCTCCGTGAGTCGCACCAATGTGCGGGCCTTGAATCATTACCGGCGCTTTGGCTGGGTATTTCTGCGCCCCAATCCGAAACATCGGGAGACGGATTTTTATCGACTGACTCTGGCCGAGTGACCTCTGTGGCGGCCTCTGGGTATCCCCTCATTTATTCCCATCCCCCAAATGACTGAATCGTGAGTTAAATCCGGTAAATGGGGCGCGCTTGAGCCACACTTATGGCCACCCTGATTCAGCCTGCGCCGTGAGTGGCCGATAACCGGGGAAACGGTGGTGCGGTGGGGTTCTGGCTGACAGAGCTGTTGCAATATGCCAAGGTAGCGCCTCACGACAACAGCGCGATTCCCCGTGGTGGCGCGGGGCGGAAGAACAAGGATAACTGCTATGGTGCAGGACAGTGACACGATCAGGATCTCGGATGTCAGCGAGGCCGTGGTGCATGGCATTCTGGAGGTGACCAGCGATGGCATCTGGGATTGGCATGCCAATACCGGTTTTGTCTATCGCAACCCGGGCTGGTACCGGATGCTGGGTTACGAGCCTCACTCCCTCGGCAATACCGTCTTCACCTGGGAGAACGTGATCCACCCCGACGATCTGGCGGCTGTGATGGCGAAGTTCGATCTCTGTCTGAGCGGCAGCGCCCATGAGTATCGTGCCGAGTACCGTTGCCGCTGCCGCGATGGCAGTTACCTCTGGATTGAGGATTGCGGCCGCATCATTGAGCGCAATCCCGACGGGTCTGTGGCGCGGATGATCGGCGCCCATCGCGATATCCACGCCAGCAAGCTGTTGCTGGAGCAGCTGGAGCGGCGCAATCACTCGCTGGAGCAGCAGGTTGCCGAGCGTACCGCCGAGCTGGTGCGACTCAACGAGGCGCTGCAACAGAAAGCCGAGGAGAACCGTCTGCTGGCTGAGACCGATGCCCTGACTGGCGCCGCCAGCCGTTATCGGCTGGAGCGAGCGTTGCAGCTGGAGTGCGAGCGGGCGCGCCGTTTCCATCAGCCGTTTACGGTGATCGCCATGGATGTGGACAACTTCAAGCAGATCAACGACAGCTATGGCCACAACGCCGGGGATCAGACTCTGATCAACATAGTGGCGCTGGTGCGCCGCCATATCCGCGAGATCGATCTGCTGGCCCGCTGGGGCGGTGACGAGTTTATGGTGTTGCTGCCCAACACCGGCCGCGAGGATGCGCTGGTGGTGGCGAGCAAGTTTCAGGCATTGATGGCGAGCGAGCCCATCTGCCCCCATGCGCCCGCTACCATGAGCTTCGGGTTGGCGGAGTATCAGCAGGATGAGCAGAAGGAGAGCCTGATGGTGCGCGCCGATCGGGCGCTCTATCAGGCCAAGCAGCTGGGTAAAGACCAGATCTGCTAACGCGCAGGGCTCGCAAAGAAGAGCAGTAAAAAAGGCCGCAGGTTTGAAACCTGCGGCCCTTTTGCATTGTTACTGACGCGGCGCGACTTAGAAGTGGTAGCGCAGACCCAGCTTGAAGGTATCCAGAGAGTAGTGCTCGTCACCCAGGCTCAGGGCGTCGAACTGGCGCTCGTAACCGATACCGGCAGAGAAGTGGTCGTTGAAGGCGTAGTCCAGACCTACTTCCAGATTGGGGTGTACCTTGCTCTTGGTTGCGCTCTTGCTGACCTGATCGCTGAAACCGAGGAAGGTGGCGTTGCCGACAACTTCCAATTCGGTGCGGGTGTAGGCGATGCCCGGTTTGGCATAGGCGCTGAAGCCCCAGGCCAGCGGCTGGCTCAGCTTGGCGGCCAGGCTGATGCTGCGGGTTTCGATGGTGGTGTCGGCAAAGCCGGTTGCAATCGGGGAGGTCACCCAGGTCAGCTGATCCATCTGTTGGGCGTGCAGGCCACCTTCAACCGCCAGCCAGGGTTTGAAGCTGTAACCTACGATCAGGCTGCCGCCGTCGAGCTGGTCGTCGATCACTTTGGCGTCATAGACGTCTTTGGCAGCACCATCGAGATCCATCTTGGAGGTGGTCAGATCCAGACCTGCATACCAGCCTTCGGCATGGGCGCCGCCATTCATGGCCAGAGCAAGCAGGGAGAATGCGGCAATTTTATTAAACTTGTTCATGGATAAATAACCTTGTGTTGCGTGAACTGCGTGTGATTTATATTGCTCAATCCATGAAGCTTTTTATATTTCCGTCATCGCTCTGCTTTCACAGAGGGGCCGCAGTATAGTCAGCACATTTCTGAATAACAAGAGAGTGATTTCCCCATTCTTCTAAATATGACTGGCTGCAAGCAGGGGCATTTTGTTTAATAAATGGTGTTATTAGAGTTTTAGCTTTATTGAGGTTTAAATAATTAACTGGTGAGGCAAATGACAGGCTGCGAGCTCGATTTTGATTCTATGTGATTGATTTGTATCGGCATTAAATTTTCATTCGAGCGTGTTCATGATTAGCTGTCTAAAAATTGGCATCTCAGATATCACTGATTGGCATCAGGTTCTTTTCGATGTTTTTTGAACGATTTACAAGGTGAAACCGTGAGAAAAAAATCTATCTTTTTGCCTGTTTTTTGCTCTTTTTGAGGTTTGGGATTGTTCCCATTGAGGGTTTTGGTGGTCTTTTGAGGCTGTTTTTGCGTTGGCCGTGTTGCCCACCAGATACGCGAATGGGCGCTTCTGGGTGGCTTTTCTCTTTACCCGGTAGCAGTTGTTGGGGTGGGCATGGGGTGTGATAAGCAGATATGGGATGCACGGTATGATTAATTTTGTTTGCTTATATACACAAGCTATTTAAAAGATAGGTTTTTGGCGTTTTAAATAACTTGAATATATTCGTTTCGATATTTGGCGAAGCTGTCCAAGCAAGCCATTTAAATATATTTAATGGCAATGAGACGGTATTGATGATCGTTTAGGATATCTTGTCAGAGAGGTCGTGGTGGCTGGCGCATCAGTGGGCGGCGGGTGGCCTGTGACACTTCCCCTTGCCGGGGCCCTTGACCTGACCTGCGAATTCAGGGAAAAGAAAAGGGCGGTGCTATCAGCGCCGCCCAATGCCAGGAAAGAGAAAAAACCTTACGGTTTAAAAGATAAAAATTTGGAAGCAAACAATCGATTTCTCAACCAGGAAGGGTCTTGAATTCGATACGTTTCGATTATGCGCGATGTTCTATGCAGCACTAGCAAAATGTTTGCGGGTTGAAAGATATGCACTGTCTGGTGTCAGATTTTGCGCCCTCATCGTTCAACTGGTCTGTCCTGATGGGCGTTGTAGGCGATTTTTTCTCTAGGCTGTTTTTTCGGTGTCAATATCTGAGCCTTGAAGGTAAAAACAGGTCAGAAGCTGACTCGGCATAACCATGCAATGAAAGTGCGATAACAAGGAAGAGTGGCATGACCTACAGCCAGACCCTGGCCAACAATATTCTCGACACCCTGAAGAAGACCCTGACCGACAAGGGGATCCGCTATCAGACGCTGGCGGAGGCGATGGGTGTCTCCATCGCGACCGTGAAACGGATGATGAACAAGCCCTCGCTGCCGTTCGATACTCTGCTGGAGATCTGCCATCTGGTCGGGCTCTCGTTCGAGGAGTTGCTGGATCGTACTCAGGACGCCCAGAGCCGCCGCGCCGTCTTCACTCAGGATCAGGACGAGGCGTTTCACAACGAGCCGGGGCTCTACGCCTTTCTCGCCAATATCTTCTGGCGCGACAAGACGCTGATCGATCTCAAGCGGGAGTACGGCCTGACCGATGCCTCCTGCTACCTCTATCTGCGCAAGCTGGAGAAGCTCGGTATCTTGCAGCTTGGTATCGACAACAGTTACCACTTCCTCATCAGCGAGCGGATCAGCTTCGAGCAGCACAGCCGTTTCGCCCGCCAGCAGGCGCGGCAGGCAATGTCGGTGCTGGGGGAGTATCTGGTAGAGAACATGCACAAGTCGAACAACTATATGGCGCTCTGTCAGCTGCACCTCAACGAGGGGGAGGCGATGGCGCTGATCGACCGGATGAAGGAGTACTGGCATCAGGAGATCAAGCTCAACCGCCCCGCCATCGGTCAGCAGGAGCATGCCAAGACCTACACCATGTCGCTGCAACTGGCCGACTGCGGCTATCAGAGCTTCGACGACATGATCCCCAATATCGACAACTGATCCCGGCGGATCCTGCGGGATCCGTGTCTGCTCGTGAGTCTGAGAGTGGTTACTCTGCTAGTTGCATGGGCTGCGCTTTGGCAATGATGGGTTGCAGCGCCCGGGTATCGAGACAGATACGAATGGCATCCGGCCGCCAGTGCTCGATATCGCAATCCACCAGAGCACCCCGCTCGTCATAGTTGACCCGCACCAGCCGCAGCACCGCGCTCCCCTCCGCCAGATTGAGGGCGCGAGCTATGGCGCCCCGCGCTGCCGAGGGGGTGATCTCGAGACTCGCTCCACCCTGGCCTATGCCATAGCGCTGCTGATAGAGCTCGGTGAGGGAGTTGGCCAGCGGCGCGCTGGCGATATCGGGAAAGCGGCTCGCCAGCAGGTGGTGGCTGACATGCAGCACCGGGCGACCGTCGATCAGCCGCTGGCGGCGGATCTCGTAGAGCGGCGTGAAGGGTTCCAATCCCATCCAGCGGCACAGCTCACTGCTGGCCAGCTCGCTACCGTGGGCCAGCACCCGGGTTTCGGCGGTGCGCTGCTGTTCACCGATCCACTGGTGAAAGTGGGTGTGGATGGCGGGATCGTATGTGAGGCGGGGTGGCGCCACAAACCAG
Organism: Aeromonas sp. Lyrl_2; assembly: GCF_051948815.1. Classification (NCBI taxonomy): domain Bacteria; kingdom Pseudomonadati; phylum Pseudomonadota; class Gammaproteobacteria; order Aeromonadales; family Aeromonadaceae; genus Aeromonas; species Aeromonas sp. Lyrl_2. The sequence continues at coordinate 235,930 of NZ_JAYJLJ010000004.1, read as the reverse complement.
CCGCGCCGCTCGGCACGGTAGATAAGGCCGTCTGCTTCGAGGCTGGAGAGCGCCTCCTTGATAGTGATGCGGGTGGTGGCGAAACGCTCGCTCAGGGCCCGTTCGGCGGGCAGCTGCTGCCCGGCCCCCAATTGGCCGCTGCCGATATAGCGGCGCAGGGTCTGGCAAATCTGTTCGCACTTGGAGGAGGAGCGGCCATCGGCCATGCTCTGTTCGTTCACTCTCTGCTCGCTCAATCTCGGCTCGGTCACACTCTTGTCCCTGTTGCTTATTCAGAAGGCGGGTGGCTGGCCAATCCCTTACTGGAATAGTCCAGCCTCACTCGGGTTCAGAGTTGTAACCGCTGTGGATGACAGCGCCATGACAGGGTGATTGTCATCAAACTGCCATTAAAGCGCCCCGCCACCGTCACAATTCCCCTCTAGCATCCCTCTCGAACCTTAACTGACCTAGTCCAGAGGGATGGGATGATGAAAAGCGTGATCGCAAGTGCACTGGCCATGGTGGCCATCAGCCAACCGTTGTTTGCCACAAATAGCTATGCAGCCGAAAATATCGCGGATCTCGAAAAGGCCGCCCGTGGCGAAGGCCAGCTCCACAGCATCGGCATGCCCGACAGCTGGGCCAACTGGAAGGATACCTGGCAGCAGCTGGGCAGCATCTACGGCATCAAGCATCAGGATACCGACATGAGCTCGGCGCAGGAGATCGCCAAGTTCGCCGCCGAGAAGGCCAATGCCACCGCCGATATCGGCGATGTGGGCGGCGCCTTCGGTCCGGTTGCGGTCAAGCAGGGGGTGACCCAGCCCTACAAACCCTCCACCTGGGCTGATATTCCCAACTGGGCCAAGGACGCCGACGGTCACTGGATGCTGGCCTATACCGGCACCATCGCCTTCCTGATCAACAAGGATCTGGTCAAGGCCGCCCCCACCAGCTGGCAATCCCTGCTGGGTGGCGACTACAAGGTGACCCTGGGTGATGTGGGCGTAGCCTCCCAGGCCAACAACGGCGTGCTGGCGGCGGCCTATGCCACCGGCGGCAGCGAGAAGAATCTGAAACCTGCACTGGAGCTGTTCGGCCAGCTGGCCAAGCAGGGTCGTCTCTCCCTGAACGATCCCACCATCGCCAACATCGAGAAGGGCGAGGTGGAAGTGGGTGTGCTGTGGGACTTCAACGCCCTCAACTACCGCGACCAGATCGACCCCAAGAAGTTTGAAGTGGTGATCCCGAGCGACGGCTCCGTCATCGCCGGTTACACCACCATCATCAACAAGTGGGCCAAGAACCCCAACGCCGCCAAACTGGCGCGGGAATACATCCTCTCCGATGCCGGTCAAATCAACCTGGCCCGCGGCTACGCTCGCCCGATCCGCAGCAACGTGACTCTGCCGGATGACGTGAAGGCCAAGCTGCTGCCGGCCGAGCAGTACGCCAATGCCAAGCCGGTGCAGGATCACGCCGCCTGGGAGCAGAGCTCCAAAGCCCTGCCGCGCCAGTGGCAAGAAACCGTCATGATCAACATGCAGTAAGGGAATCCAGTGCAACACAAGGTGATAGTGGTACTTGTGGATGGTCTGGCAGCCGAGGTAGCCCACACCATGGGCTACCTCGGTGGCATGGTGGAGGCGGGGCGGGGCCTGCATACGACCCTGAATGCTGCCCTACCGTCTCTCTCCCGACCCCTCTACGAGTGCATCCTGACCGGCGTGCCGCCGGTGGTGAGCGGCATCACCCACAACGGGGTGAGTCGCCTCAGTCTGCATGACTCCATCTTCCATCTGGCCCGCGCCGCGGGCAAACGTACCGCAGCGGCGGCCTACCATTGGGTGAGCGAACTCTACAACCGCAGCCCCTGGCTGGCGGCCCGCGATCGCTTCACTCACGACGAACTGCTGCCGATCCAGCACGGTTGCTTCTACTGGGATGACAACTATCCCGACAGCCATCTGCTGATGGATGGCGAGTGGCTGCGCAGCCAGTACGATCCCGATTTTCTGCTGATCCACCCGATGGGGGTGGACGATGTGGGCCACAAGTTTGGCCTCGATTCCCGCCAGTACCGCAATCAGGCGCGCCGCATGGACAGCCTGCTGGCCGATCTGCTGCCCCAGTGGCTGGCGGAGGGATATCAGGCGGTGATCACCTCGGATCACGGCATGAACAACGACCTGAGCCACGGCGGCACCCTGCCTGAAGAGCGCACCGTGCCACTCTGGCTGTTTGGCGATGCCTTTATCGAGCGCTGGCCGGATGGGGTAGTGATCGCCCAGACCCAGCTCTGCGCCCTGATGGCCGATCTGCTGGGCATTCCCCACGACAAGCCGGCAGCGCCACCGCTGCTCAAGGCCGCCTTTATGCGCGAGGTGCACTGATGATGCCTGCCACCACCGAGATCCTCGCGGATCGACCCGTGGCCACCAAGCGCAAGGTGCGCCGCCACTGGCTGCCCGCGCTGGTGCTGCTGCCGTTTATTCTCTTGATGATCCTGTTCCAGCTCGCCCCCATGGTGTGGGTGCTGGTGGGCAGCTTTCAGACCCCGGATGGCTGGGGCATCGACTACTACCGGGAGATTTTGAGCTCCCCCTTCTACCTGCAATCGTTCGGCAACTCGTTGCGCATTGCCGGTATCGCCAGTCTGGCGGGGCTTGCCATCGGCACCCTCGGGGCAGCCGCGCTGCGCCACAGCGGCGAGCGGGTCAAGCGGGTGCTGCTGGCCTTTGTCACCATGACCGGCAACTTCAGCGGTGTGCCGCTGGCATTCGCCTTCATCATCATTCTCGGCATCAATGGCGCGGTGACCCTGCTGCTGAAATCCTGGGGATTGATCGACGGCTTCAACCTCTACTCGGGGTCGGGCCTTATTCTCATCTACACCTACTTCCAGATCCCGCTCGCCCTGCTGCTGCTCTATCCGGCCTTCGATGCGCTGCAGGATGAGTGGCCGCAAGCGGCCGCGCTGCTCGGCGCGAGCAAGGGGCAGTATGTGTGGCACGTGGCGCTGCCGGTACTGACGCCTGCGCTGCTCGGCACCCTGATCATCCTGTTTGCCAACGCGGTGGGGGCCTATGCCTCCGCCTACGCCCTCACCACCGGCAACTTCAATCTGGTGACCATCCGGGTGGCCAGTCTGGTCTCCGGCGACATCTTCCTCGAGCCCAATATGGCGGCGGCGCTGGCGGTGATCCTGATGGTGCTGCTGGGGGTGGTGACAGCCGCCAACCAGTGGCTGCTGAAAAAGAGCTATGTAAACAAGGGGCAATCCCATGCATGATTTGACGCCGCGCTGGCCCAAGTGGGTGCTGGGTGGGCTGGTCGCCACCCTGCTGTTACCGCTGCTGGCCACCTTTCTCTACTCCATCTCCACCCGCTGGGGGGCGACCCTGCTGCCGGATGGCTTTACCCTCGACTGGTATCTCAAGCTGTGGGGCGACCCGCGTTTTCTGGCGGCGTTTGGCCGCAGTCTGCTGGTCTGTTTCGCTACCCTGCTGCTGGGGACGCTGGTGCTGGTACCGACCGTGCTGGTGGTGGCCTACTACTTCCCCAAGCTGGATCCCTGGATGAACCTGTTGATCCTGCTCCCCTTCGCGGTGCCACCTGTGGTCTCGTCAGTGGGGCTGCTGCAGATCTACGCCGATGGTGTCCTGCCCATTATCGGCACGCCGTGGATCCTGATCGGCACCTGGTTCACCGTGGTGCTCCCCTTTATGTACCGGGCGCTGGCCAACAGCCTGCAAGGGGTGCCGCTGAAAGATCTGATGGATGCCGCCCATCTGCTGGGGGCCAGTAGTCGGCGCGCCTTTCTGCTGGTGGTGATCCCCTGCCTGCGCAAGGGGCTGCTGGCGGCGCTGTTTCTCTCTCTATCCTTCCTGCTCGGCGAGTTCGTGTTTGCCAACATGCTGGTTGGCACCCGTTACGAGACCCTGCAGGTCTACCTCTACAACATGCGCGCCACCTCGGGCCACTTCACCAGTGCGCTGGTGATGAGCTACTTCCTGCTGACCCTGCTGCTCACCTGGGCGGCCAACAGATTTCATCGGTGAATCAACATGTTCCATCTAGAAGTGAATCAACTGCACAAATCCTACGGCGACACCAGAGTGTTTGAGGGGATTGAATTCGGCATCCGCAAGGGGGAGCTGGTGACCCTGCTCGGCCCCTCCGGCTGCGGCAAGTCCACCCTGCTGAGGGCGCTGGCTGGGCTCACCCCGGTGGATGGCGGTCAGGTGCGGGTGGCCGGTGAAGATATCACCTGGCAGGCGCCCCAGAAGCGGGGCATCGGCATGGTGTTCCAGAGCTATGCGCTCTTCCCCAACATGACGGTATGGGACAACGTTGCCTTCGGCCTCAAGATGAAGCCCCAGCCGGGGCGGGAGCTGGCGGCCAGCGTGCAAGAGGCGCTGGCGCTGGTGGAGCTGACCGGTTTCGAGCGCCGCTATCCGGCCGAGCTCTCCGGCGGCCAGCGCCAGCGGGTGGCGCTGGCCCGGGCTCTGGTGGTACGGCCAAGGATCCTCTTGCTGGACGAGCCGCTCTCGGCGCTGGATGCCCGTATCCGCCGCAGCCTGCGCCAGCAGATCCGCGAGATCCAGCAGCGCCTTGAGCTCACCACCATCTTCGTCACTCACGATCAGGAGGAGGCGCTCACCATGTCGGATCGGATCTTCCTGATGAACAAGGGCTCCATCGTCCAGAGCGGCACGCCGGAGGAGATCTATACCCGTCCCGCCAGCGAGTTTGTGGCGGGTTTTATCGGCAACTACAACCTGCTCGGCGCAGAGCAGGGCAAGTCGCTGTTCGGCCCCCGTTTTCAGGGCAAGCTGGCGCTGCGGCCGGAGTCCATTACCCTGCTGCCCGCAGGGGTGACCAGCTGCGAACCCAGCCTGCCCGGCATCATTCGTCAGCAACAGCTGCTTGGCAACGTGATCCGTTATCAGGTGGAGTGCGAGGCAGGGCTGTTGACGGTGGACTGCCTCAACCGCTCGGCTGGCGATCTGCTGGCCACCGGCAGTGCCGTGACCCTGGCGGTGGCCCGGGATCAACTCTGTGAGGTAGCATGAGGCCGCATTTCATTTCCATTTTCACTGCGAGGAGCGCCCATGGCACTGGCACTGTTTGATCTGGACGAGACCCTGATTGCCGGGGATTCCGCCAGCCTCTGGCTGGAGTACATGGTGGCCGAGGAGCTGGCGCCCACCAGCATGATCGCCGAGGAGCAGGCCATGATGTCCCTCTACCATCAAGGCAAGATGGATATGCACCAGTACATGGCCTTCACCCTACAACCGCTGGCGGGCAAGACGCGCCAGTGGCTCGACTCGCTCTCTACCCGCTTTGCCGAGCAGGTGCTGCGCGAGCGCCTCTACCCCGAGGGGTTGGCACGTATCGAATGGCATCGGGAGCGGGGCGACGATCTGGTGCTCATCTCCGCCTCCGGCGAGCATCTGGTCGCCCCCATGGCGAAGATGCTGGGGATGGATCACTGCGTCGCCATCCTGCTCGATGAGGAGGAGGGGATGCTGACCGGCCAGACCCGCGGCACTCTCAGTTTTCGCGAAGGCAAGGTGGCCCGCATCAACCAGCTGTTTGCCGGCAGGGACCACCTCTGGCAGGGTAGCTTTGGCTACAGCGACTCCCACAACGATCTGCCCATGCTGCGGGCGGTGAGCCATCCCCATGCGGTCAATCCTGCCCCCGCGCTGCGCCAGCAAGCCGAGGAGCTGGGCTGGCCGGTGTGGGAGTGGCAGCGCTGAGTCGCGCGCCACACAGGCTTAACGTGTGACAGAAGCATGAAAAACAAAGAGAGAGGCTGGTGCCTCTCTCTTTGTTTTTGCGGACAGCGTTGTGGTTGATGCTGGCCGCTGTGGCTACTCCTCGTTGGTTTGTTGTCGGGGCTCGCCAAAGGCGGGCACTTCCTCCTCGGCATTCTGGTGAGGGGCGCGGTGCAGCGGGAAACAGATACGGTTTTTCCCCTCCCGCTTGGCTTGATAGACTCCCTTGTCGGCCAGCTCCACCAGCTCTTTGGCCGAGAGCCCGGAGCGGCTGAAGGCCACTCCGCCGCTGATGGTGATGGTGAGATCGGGTTCGCGCCACTCCAACTGCTCCACCCCGAGCCGGAACGCTTCCAGCAGGGAGGGAAGCATCGGCTGCTCTTCGCCGTAACGGAAGATCAGCACCAGCTCCTCGCCGCCGTAGCGGCAGAACCAGCCCCACTCGTGGAACAGATTCATGCCCAGCTTGCTCACCCGCTTGAGCACCACATCCCCTGCCTGATGGCCATGGGTATCGTTGACCCGCTTGAAATCATCCAGATCGAACATCACCACCCCGAAGGGAGCGCCACTGTTGAGCTGCTTTTGCAGGCACTCGTCGAAGAAGCGACGATTGTAGAGGCCGGTGAGTTTGTCCTGATGGGCTTGCAGCCGGATCTGGGCAAAGTCCTGGCTGGCGGCATCCATCTCTTCATAGACCTTAGCCAGCTCCAGCATACGGCGGCCGTTGTAGGCGATACCGCCGGAGCGGCTGGCGCGGATCAGCAGGGTGATCTCCCCCAGCATCCGGCGGAAGTAGCGGGACCAGAGCAGGGCCAGCAGTAGATAGAGGATGCAGGCGACGGCAATCATTAGCTGCACGTTTATGGAGACGCTGTCGATCACCTGCTGCATGCTGGCAGTCGGCTCGACGCTGAGCAGGATCCAGCGCTGCTCGGGGATGCGGTAGTAGGAGACCATCAGGCCGCTGGCATTATCGAGGAAAAAGCCCTGCGGCAGTTGCATCCGGGCCAGCCAGTCGGGGTGAGCGAGGGGTTTGAATACCCGTTCGCGATCCGGATGGGCCAGCACCAGCCCGTCATGGTTGAGCAGGAGCTGATAGCCATTGCCCAGATGGTGACTCTGAGCATGCCGACTGTTTAGCCAGCTGGCGAGGGGGGTGAGCTGGGTATCCAGCGAGAGTACGCCAACCCGCTTGCCGTCAGGATCTTCAATTACCCGGGCCAGCGCCATGGTGAGGGTGCCCAGGGTGTAGTCGTAATAAGGATCAGTCCAGACAATCTGTCCGGGATGGCTGGATGCCAGCAGATACCAGGGGCGGGTTCTGGGATCGAACTTCTCGTCGGCCTGCCAGGAGGGGTGGATCAGCATCTTGCGATGCTCGGTGCCCACGTAGACGTAATCGAGTTCCATCACCTTGTGATAGGCCTGCCACTGTTGCAGGTAGCGCTCGCCGTTAAGGATCTCCGGGCCGCTGAAATCCCGATAATTTACCTGCTGATAAATGAGCGTAAACTGGCGTTTGAGGGTCGCCAGATAGGGTTCGATCAGGGTATGGAAATACTGGGTGTTGCGAGCAATCAGATATTGTTGCTGCTCGTGGCGCAGGGTGCGCTCCATATGCAGGTAGTAGATGCTGCCGAGCAGCAACACAGGGATAAAGAGCAAGAGGAGGCCCAGCCGCATGCGGGTGATCAAAGACCAAGTGTTCTTGGGCTTGGCGGGGGACATGAACAGATCCTTTTCGTCTCGGGTGACACCAGCATATATGATGCTGTGCGGCTCGTCTAAAGGCAGAAAATGAGATGTTTCCGATGCTGAACCACACTCTGCTCTCAATGATTCATTATGGCAGCATAGCGGTGTTAATCCTTGCCCTCTGTGTCGAGTATCTGATCTTTCGGCGCGGCCTGAACATGCTGCGAGTGCGCCGCCTGCTGCTGGCAGATGGGGTGGCTGCGCTGGCGCTCTTCTCCATCTTTGCCACCGGGTGTCTGCTGGCCCTCGAGCATGCCAGCTCGGTGGCAGAGATCTTTGCCCATCCTGCCCACGGTCTCAAGATGGGGCTGTTTCTGCTGATTGTTGGCTCCCTCGTTTATCCCAGCCGCCTCTTCTATCGCTGGCGTCGCGCCCTGCGTCTGGGCAAGGCGCCGATGATCTCCATTCAGCAGCACTTCCGGGTGGTGTGGATCCTGCGGGGCAATCTGCTACTGATTGCCCTGTTGGCTGTGTTCACCAAGCCCTCGCTGTTGTAACACTCGCTGTGCTCAAAAGCAGTGCGATGCAGCGCGTTGAGAGCGAGAGCGAAGACAAAGAGTGGAGACAAGAGGATAGGGAGGCGGGTATCTTGGATCGGATAACCCGTCACGCGCCGATTTAAGGAAGAATCGCCATGCGCTCCAATCTGATGTTGCTGATGGCTGCCACCATCTGGGGTATGGGCTTTGTCGCCCAGCGCCTCGGGATGGATCACATGGGGCCCTATACCTTCAATGGCCTACGCTTTCTGCTCGGCGCCCTCTCCCTGCTGCCGCTGCTCTGGTGGCTCAAATCCCGACAACCTGTTGCCGTCGCGGGCGACCATCGCCAGCTGCTGATCGGTGGTGTGCTGGCCGGGCTGGTGCTGTTCTGTGCCGCCTCCCTGCAGCAGGTTGGGCTGCTCTACACCACCGCCGCCAAGGCCGGTTTCATCACCGGGCTCTACATCATTCTGGTGCCGGTTCTGGGGCTGCTGCTGCGCCACAAGAGTGGCCTCAATACCTGGATCGGCGCCATCATCGCGCTGGCCGGTCTCTATGTATTAAGCGTCACCGACGAGTTCACCATCGGCTTTGGCGATCTGTTGCAGGTAGTTGGTGCTCTCTTCTGGGCTGTGCATCTGCTGCTAGTGGATCACTACTCCAACCGGGTTGCTCCCATCAAGCTCGCCGGGGTGCAGTTCGTAGTCTGCGGCCTGCTCAGCCTTGCCACTGCTTTTGTTATCGAAACCCCGACTGTTAGCGGCGCTGTGGCCGGTTGGCAGGCTCTGCTCTATGCCGGGCTGGTATCGGTCGGGGTGGGTTATACCCTGCAGGTGGTAGGGCAGCGGGGGGCTCATCCGGCCCACGCCGCCATCATCCTCAGTCTGGAGACCGTCTTTGCCGCCGTGGGGGGCGTATTGCTGCTGGGTGAAACGCTGGACGAGCGCGCCATCGCCGGTTGCGCCCTGATGCTGGCGGGAATGCTCATCTCCCAGATCAGGCTGCGCTGGTGGTGGAAGTCGCGCCGGGACAAGGTGCCCGCGACCAAGTAAACCGCGCTCGCTGAATAACAAAAACGCCCCGACAGTCGGGGCGTTTTGCATGATGGCGACTCGGGTCAGGGGCGCTGCTCCAGCTCGCGCTCCAGCTCTACCGCCTTCTGACGGGCCGGATGGGTATTGAGGCGTTCCCAATAGGCTTGCAGATGCGGGAAGTGGGCCAGCTGACCGCTTTGCGCCAGCAGATCCACCAGGAAGGAGTTCATGATGTCGGCGCCGGAGAGGCGATCCCCCACCAGATAGTGGCGTTTCGCCAGTACCTCATTGAGGTAGCCCAGTACCTTGGCACACTCCGCCCTGGCGTAGTCCGGCAGGAAGCGCATCGGGCTGCCATCCTTGCGCACGAACATGTCGAGCAGCAGCGGCAGAATGCCCGAGCTCTCGGCAAAGTGAAGCCACTGCAGATATTCGGGATACTCCGGGCTATCTGGTGCCGGTGCCAGCCGATCAGCGGCATAGCGGGCAATCAGGTACTCGGTGATGGCGCCCGATTCCGCCAGCACCCGGCCGTCGAACTCGATGACCGGCGACTTGCCGAGGGGATGGATGGCTTTGAGCTCGGGCGGTGCCAGAAAGGTGGTGGCATCGCGTTGATACGCCTTGATCTCATAGGGCTGGCCCAGCTCTTCGAGCAGCCAGATGATGCGCTGGGAGCGGGATTTGTTCAGGTGGTGCAGGACTATCATAACGACCTCGATTCGGTGGCAGGATGGGGTATACGAGCGGGTGAGGAGGGCGGTTCACCGGCAGTACAAAAAGAGCGGGCTTCATGCCCGCTCCCTCGTTGACTGACTCAGGCCTCCAGCGCCTGATCCAGATCCGCCAGAATGTCTTCGATCGCCTCGATCCCGACCGACAGCCGGATCATCTCGGGTTTCACGCCAGCCTTGGCCTGCTCCTCCTCGCTCAGCTGGCGATGGGTGGTGGAGGCGGGGTGGCAGGCCAGCGACTTGGCGTCGCCGATGTTGACCAGTCGCTTGAAGATCTTCAGCGCATCGTAGAAACGCACGCCCGCCTCGTAGCCATCCTTCAGACCGAACGAGAGGATGGCCGAGGGGCGACCGGCCATGTACTTCTCCGCCAGCAAATAGTGCGGGTGGCCCGGCAGACCGGCGTAGCTTACCCAGGCCACCTTGGGGTGATGCTTGAGGTGGTTGGCAACCCGCAGGGCGTTATCGACGTGGCGCTCCATGCGCAGGCTGAGGGTCTCCAACCCCTGCAGCAGCAGGAAGGCGTTCATCGGCGCCAGCGCCGCGCCGGTATTGCGCAGTGGCACGGTGCGTACCCGCCCGATAAAGGCAGCCGGACCAAAGGCCTCGGTATAGACCACCCCGTGGTAGGAGGGCTCTGGTTTGGTCAGCTGGGGGAAGCGCTCGGCGTGATCCGCCCAGGGGAATTTGCCCGAGTCGACGATGACGCCACCCAGCGAGTTGCCGTGGCCGCCGACATATTTGGTTAGGCTGTGGACCACGATGTCGGCGCCGTGTTCGATGGGCTTGCACAAGACCGGGGTGGCGACCGTGTTGTCGACGATGAGCGGCACGCCACGGGCGTGGGCCACCTTGGCGAAGGCGGCCAGATCGACGATGTTGCCCGCCGGGTTGCCGATGCTCTCGCAGTAGACCGCCTTGGTCTTGTCGTCGATAAGGGCGGCGATAGCCTCGGCGCTGTCATCTTTGGCGAAGCGTACCTCGACCCCGAAGCTTGGCAGCATGTGGGCGAACAAGGTGTAGGTGCCACCATAGAGCTGGGGCGTGGAGACAATGTTGTCACCGGCGGCGGTCAGCGCCTGAATGGCGTAGGTGATGGCGGCGGAACCTGCCGAGACCACCAGCGCGGCGATCCCCCCTTCCAGCGCGGCCATCCGTTGCTCCAGCACATCGTTGGTTGGGTTCATGATGCGGGTGTAGATATTGCCCGGTACCGCCAGATTGAACAGATCCGCCCCGTGCTGGGCGCTCTCGAACTCGTAGGCCACCGTTTGGTAGATGGGCACGGCGACGGCCTTGGTGGTGGGGTCGCTGGAAAAGCCGTGGTGCAGGGCCAGGGTCGCATCTTTCATCACACACTCCTTGTTGGATGTTGCTTATGGCAGTTATAGATGGATAGACGTCCAATCTATCAGGCCCGTGGCCGATGTAAACAGCAAGATCCGGCAAAGCAGTGTCGCCCGCAGGGGATGCGCGTCCCGAGTGGTTGGCATGGCCCGCACTCAGAAACGACGGCGATACTCCTTGTCATCGATCTGGTTCATATCCCACTGCATCAGGCGGTTGAGCTGCTGCATGGGATCCTCGATGAGCGCCAGCGGGCGCGGCAGGATCCGCTTGAAGTAACGGCGCAAGGTCTGCTGGATCCGGTTCGGTTTGATGGGGTTGGCGTGGCTCATGATGGTGCTCCTCTGCTGTGGTTCTCACGTTCATCAGCAGTATTGAGCTAAAATGCGGAAGTAAAAACTGATGACTTACAGCAACGGGATTTCCTCTTTTATGCCGACCGGTCGCCTCTACCAGCAATTTCAACGACTCGCCCAGCTGCTTGGCAGCGACGAGCGGGAGATCAGTCTCGCCGAGGTGGCGGATCTGCTCTGCTGCACCCCGCGCAACGCTCGCCTGCTGCTGCGGCGGATGCAGGATCTGGGCTGGCTCAGCTGGTCGGCAGAAGCGGGGCGGGGGCGGCGCTCCCGACTCACCCTGCTCGATAGTCAGGAGAGCCTGACCCGGCGCCGCTTGCGGGAGCTGCTCAGTCAGGGCCAGCTGGCGCAGGCGGTACGGCTGGCCGAAGATCGCCTCGATCTGCTCACTCCGTTGCTGATCGAACAGCTCGGTCAGGCCACCCGCGAGGGGCGCCAGATCCTGCGAGTGCCCTACTACCGACCGCTGCCGCAGTTGCTGCCCACCGGCCCGATGCGCCGCTCCGAAATTCACCTGAGCCGCCAGATCTTCAACGGCCTCACCCGGCGAAATGAGGAAAATGGGGAAATCGAAGGGGATCTCGCCCACCACTGGGAGTGTCTGGGCCCCTGTCACTGGCGTTTCTACCTGCGCCCGGCGGTGCGTTTTCACCACGGTCGCGAGCTGGTGGTGGAAGATGTGATGGAAAGTCTGCTGGCCCTGCGGGATCGGCCGCTGTTTTCCCATCTGACTCGGCTGGAGAGCCCCTGGCCGCGCACCCTGGATCTCTATCTCGACAGCCCGGATCCCTGGCTGCCCCACCTGCTGGCGGAGCCGGTGGCGACCATTTTGCCGCGGGAGCTCAAGGGGGAGGCGGGCTTTGCCCTGCAACCGGTGGGCACAGGCCCCTACCGGGTGGCCGCCAACGATCCCCTGCATCTTTGCCTTGCGGCGTTTGACGACTACTTCGGCCTGCGCGCCCTGCTCGACGAGATCGATATCTGGATGCTGCCGGAGCTGGCGGAGCGGCTGGAGACCCACCTGCAGCTGGGGCGCGACAGCCCTGAGCTCGGCACCATGCGCGGCGAATCGGAGCTGGAGTCGGGCTGCTACTTCCTGCTGCAGGACGATCGTTCCGGATCCTTGCAGGATCCCGCCCTGCGCCAGTGGCTGGGCCAGCTGCTCAATCCGGTGGCTCTGATGGGGCGGGTCGCCCCCGAGTTGCAACGGGGCTGGACCAGCGCCCTCGGCCTGCTGCCCCACTGGCGCGAAGCACTGCCCGCCCCCTTGCCCACACCGGCGCAGTTGCCGACGACCTTGGTGCTTGCCTGCTTCAACCAGCATCTGGAGTTCAACGAGTGCGCCAACGCCATGAGCAGCCTGCTGGCCGAACAGGGGATCCGGCTGGAGGTGCGCACCCTCGATTACGGCCGCTGGGTGAGTGGCGAGGATGAAGACGTGGATCTCTGGCTCGGCACCCTCAACCTCGAACATGCCGGCCCCTTTGCCCCCTACGCCTGGTTGCAGGGCACCCCGTTGCTGCGCAAGGTGTGGGGCAGTCAGCATGAGTTGTGGCAAGGGTTGATGCAGTGGCGGGCCAGTGGTGAGGAGCCCGGCCCCCGCGCCCTGCTGGCAAGGGTGCAGCAGCAGAGCTGGTTTGTGCCGCTGTTTCACCACTGGCTGGAGCTGGAGAGCCGGGTCGGCGTACACGGGGTGCGGATGACAGCGCTCGGCTGGTTCGATTTTCGCAGCGCCTGGCTGCGGCCCGAGCCGCCCCATCAGCCCGCAGAGGCGCCATAGTTCGTCCAATTTCTGTCGCGGCTGACGGTCGCTCCGTGGCCGCTTGCGTGAAAGATCCGTAAATCGGCCGCTGCTGCACAGTTTGTGTCACGCCTCTGTGCCATGCTGTTTCAGGTTATGGACAGCAGAGCAAATGAGGAAAACGATGAGCAACAATTCAGACAGTTCCGCAGGAAAATGCCCGGTCATGCACGGGGGAACCACCTCCGTCGAGACGTCCAGAATGGAGTGGTGGCCGAAGAGCCTCAACCTCGACATTCTTCACCAACACGATACCAAGACCAATCCGCTGGGGGCCGGTTTCAACTATCGGGAAGCCTTGAAGGGGCTCGATATGGCGGCCCTCAAGCAGGATGTGACCGCCCTGATGACCGACAGTCAGGAGTGGTGGCCCGCCGACTGGGGCCACTACGGCGGCCTGATGATCCGCATGGCCTGGCACTCGGCCGGGACTTACCGCATCGCCGATGGCCGCGGCGGCGGTGGCAGCGGCAACCAGCGTTTCGCCCCTCTCAACTCCTGGCCGGATAACGCCAACCTCGACAAGGCCCGTCGCCTGCTATGGCCCATTAAGAAGAAGTACGGCAACAAGATCAGCTGGGCCGATCTGATCATTCTTGCGGGCACCGTGGCCTATGAGTCCATGGGGCTCAAGACCTTCGGCTTCGCCTTTGGCCGCGAGGATATCTGGCATCCGGAGAAGGATATCTACTGGGGATCGGAGAAGGAATGGCTGGCGCCCAGCGGCAAGCCGGGCGGTCGTTACTCCGGCGAGCGGGATCTGGAAAACCCGCTGGCGGCGGTGATGATGGGGCTTATCTACGTCAACCCGGAAGGGGTGGATGGCCAGCCCGACCCCCTGAAAACTGCGCAGGATATGCGGGTCACCTTCGCCCGCATGGCGATGGATGATGAAGAGACGGTGGCGCTGACCGCCGGTGGCCACACTGTCGGCAAGGCTCACGGCAACGGCGACGCCAAACAGCTCGGGCCCGAGCCGGAAGGGGCCAGCCTCGAGGAGCAGGGGCTCGGCTGGATTAACCACCACAGCCGCGGCATCGGCCGCAACACTGTGACCAGCGGCATCGAGGGGGCGTGGACCACCCACCCGACCCAATGGGACAACGGCTACTTCGAGCTGCTGTTCAAGTACGACTGGTGGTTGCAAAAATCACCGGCGGGGGCCCATCAGTGGGAACCGATCAATATCGCCGAAGAGGATATGCCGGTGGATGTGGAGGACCCGTCGATCCGCTGCAAACCCATGATGACGGATGCCGACATGGCGCTCAAATTCGACCCCGACTACCGCAAGATTGCCGAGCGCTTCCGCGATGATCCGGCGGCCTTCTCCGACGCCTTCGCCCGCGCCTGGTTCAAGCTGACCCACAGGGATATGGGGCCGAAGAGCCGCTATGTCGGCCCCTATGTGCCGACAGAAGATCTGATCTGGCAGGATCCGGTGCCAGCCGGACGTGCCGATTATGACGTGGCGGCGGTCAAGGCCAGGATTGCCGCCAGCGGCCTCTCCATCAGCGAGCGGGTCACTACCGCCTGGGATAGTGCCCGTACCTTCCGAGGCTCCGACAAGCGGGGCGGAGCCAACGGTGCCCGCATCCGGCTGGCGCCGCAGAAGGATTGGCCGGGCAACGAACCGGCGAAGTTGGCGAAGGTGCTGGCGGTCTATGACAAGCTGGCGGCCGAGTGTGGCGTCAGCGTCGCGGATCTCATCGTGCTGGGGGGCAACCTCGCCATCGAGCAGGCTGCCCAGGCCGCCGGAGTGACGGTGAGCGTGCCGTTTGCGCCGGGCCGGGGGGACGCCACTCAGGCCCAGACCGATGTGGCCTCGTTCGAGGTGTTGGAGCCGCTGGCCGATGGCTTCCGCAACTGGCTCAAGCAGGACTATGTGGTGACGGCGGAGGAGCTGCTGCTGGATCGCGCCCAGCTGATGGGGCTCACCGCCTGCGAGATGACGGCGCTGGTCGGCGGGATGCGGGTGCTCGGCACCAACCACGGCGGAACCGGGCACGGGGTCTTTACCGACCGGGTTGGGGTGCTCAGCAACGACTTCTTCGTCAACCTGACCGACATGGGCTACCAGTGGCTGCCGAAAGCGAGCAATCTCTACGAGATCCGCGATCGCCGCAGCGGCGCGCTGAAGTGGACGGCCACCCGGGTGGATCTGGTGTTCGGCTCCAACTCGGTGCTGCGCGCTTATGCCGAGGTCTATGCCCAGGATGACAACAAGGAGAAGTTTGTCTGTGACTTCATCACCGCCTGGAACAAGGTGATGAATGCGGATCGCTTCGATCTGTTAGGCTAGTCCCCGAGCCGTTTGGTTATCTGCATCAGCCCCGCACAGCCAAGGTGTGCGGGGCTTTTTACTGCCCGCTTTTCTGTGCAGCCCTACAATCCGCCGCACTGCGACACCTGCTGGCTGGTCGCGCAGGGTCGTGGGCATCTCTGTGCTTGGGCCAGCAGTATCATGTAACATGCTGATCCGCTGATGATGCCCGGCGGCCACCCATTGGCCACTGATGTCCCATGAACGGACAAGGACAGAAACAAAGAGACAAGGAGTCAACCCATGCTGGAAATGCAGATCCAACCCCGCTTTCAGGAGACGGATGCCCTCGGCCATATCAACAATACGGTGCCGGCGGTCTGGTTCGAATCGGCGCGGGATCCCCTGTTCCGGATCTTCTCCCCCGATCTGGATGTGCATAACTGGCATCTGATCATCGCGGGCTATGCGGTGCAGTTCAAACGGGAGCTGTTCTACGGCCAGCCGGTCACCATCAAGACTGGCGTACGCCGCATCGGCACCAGCTCATTTACGGTCTGGCAGGAGGCCTGGCAGGGCGGCGAACTGGCCGTCACCGCCGAAACGACCCTGATCCATTTTGACTACCGGGCCCGCCAATCCCTGCCCCTGAGCGATGCTCACCGGGAAGGGCTGCGGGCCTGGCTGACAGAGAGTTAACCACGGGCCGGATGGCCCATCACAGGAGTGTTATGTACAACTCAATGCGCAACACAGCGATCGCGCTGACCCTGGGATTCTGCTCCCTCCCTTCTCTGGCCGCTTCTCTCGCCGAGCAGTTTACCCTGATGGAGAAGGGGGCCGAGAGCGCCCTCGATACCCGTCAATTCAGCCATGACGGCGTCGATATCAAGGCCTGGATCGATGGCGCCCCCGTCATCATCGCCGTGCCCATCATGAACGAGCTGGGCAAGCTGGAAGGGGAGAGCCGCTACTACTTCAAGGGCGGCAAGCTGTTCGGGGTCAAAGAGCCCGCCGCCCAGTTTGCCTTTGATGACAGCGGCAAGCTGACCCAGTGGCTGGACGAGAAGGGCCAGCCCGCCGAGTTCGTCAGCAAGATGAGCATGCAGCAGCGTCAGGAGTGGCTCACCAAGCGGGCCGCCGAGCTGAGCAAGCTGTTTGTGGTGAGCGCGGGCGAACAGAAGGCGGCCAAGGGTGGCGTCAAGCTGAAGGGGGCGGATCTCGCTCACTGGCTCTGCAACGGCAAGCTGATGGATCTCGCCCACGGCGACAAGGTGATCTTCGAGCAGGATAAGCTGAAGATTGGCGAGCAGGGGATCGAAGGGAAGGTCTCCCTGCGTCAGGAGAAGGGGTGGCAGGAGCTGAGCCTCAAGTGCGAGGTGCAGGGCACTCAGGTGACCCGCCTCACCTGGCAGCCGCTGCCGGGTGCCAACAAGCCGCAATAAGCGCAGTAGCAAGGTGGCCCATCACGGGCCCCCTTCTCATTCGGCTTGTGGCTCCCCCAGCTTGAGGCGGGTGAGCGCCTCGACCCGGCGCCACTGTCCGGGCTCGAACCAGCGGGCCAGCACCTCCTGCTGCTGTTCGGCCCTGGCCTCGTTCGGTAGTTGCCTGAGCTCGGCCAGAAAACCGCTGAGCTGCTCCTCGAACCCTTGCCGGTTCTGCTCCAGCTGGCGCATCCGATCCACCGCTTCCGGCCCCCCTGTCTCCAGCAGCAGAGCCTCCCGTTTGGCCGGGTCCATCTGCGCCAGCCCTTGCAACTCCTCAAGCAGACGGCTGTTGGCCTCCGCCTCGCGAAACCAGCCCGGTTGCTCCGCCAGCCAGAGATCCAGCTCGCTGGCCAGCTGCGACTTGTCGCTGTCTCTTGCCTCCGCCAGCGCCCTGCGGCGCAGGGTCAGCTGCTCCATCAGTCGATCCTCGGCAAACAGCTGGGCCTGCTCGGCCGGGGTAAAGCTCTGCTGGCGCAGCTGCTCCCGCTCGTCAAACAGGATCTGCAAGCTGGCGAGGGAGATCTCGGTGGGCACCGTCAGGCTGCTCTGGGCGGAGACAAAGGTGCGATAGCGCGCCTGCAGGGCATCGGCGGCCTCCTGCTCGGGATCGTGCGGGTGGCTCTGTGCATGCTGGCTGGCTTGAGCGGGGGATGAGTCTGCCGTCGGTGCCGTGGGCCAGAGCAACACCCCGCCAAGCAGCAGGGTGATGGCGCAGGGCACGACGAGCAGGGTGGCTATCTTCATAGTCCCAGCTCCTTGAGACGGTTGGCATGCTGGCGATAGAGGGTGACCGGATCGGTCTCGAACAGATGGTGGATGCCGAAGGACTGGTTCACTTCGTCCAGATGGTTCATCCGGTAGCCGGTGCCGATCACCTTGCCGAGGTGGCTGCTGCAGACCCCGACCAGTCCGTCATTGGGCTCCTTGAAGAAGGCGCCGGTCAGCGCCAGCGCAGGATCCACCGGATCCAGCAGATTGGTCAGGTTGCCGCGTCCGCTCCAGGAGAAGTAGTAGACGCCGTTGCTGGCCTGCATCGGCCCCTCGCCGCAATAGCGGCTGGGCAGTCCCTCCGGGTAGCGCTGGTTGAACTGGCTGGCTCCCTTGCTGGTGAGGGCATCGAGGGCGGCGACCGGATCTTGCGGCAGTTGGCTCCCGCCCGAGAGCAGTGAAATCATGCCGGAGAGGGCGTGGGCAGCGGCGGCAGCCAGCTTCTCGGCGGCACTGCTGGGGGCGGCATTGGCCCGCACCAGATCGGCAATCTCGGAGCCGTAGTTGACGCCGCCGACGCTGGTGGCGGAGGCGACCAGCTCGGGGGCGACCGAGGCGACATAGCGGATGGTAGGGCCGCCGTGGGAATGGCCGATCAGGTTGACCTTCTCGGCGCCGGTGGCCGCCAGCAGCAGCTCAATCTGGGCGAGCAGCTGCTCCCCCCGTTGTTCCGAACTGGCGGTGGCTGACACCTGGGCCACGTAGACTTTGGCACCATCCCGGCTCAGGGCCTGGGGAATGCCGTAGAAGTAATCGACCCCGAGCAGCTTGTCGAAGCCGAACAGGCCGTGCACCAGCACTATGGGGTAGCGGGTCTGGGTGTATCCGCTGGCGTGTGCCAGCATGGGCAGGGTGCAGAGCAGCACCAGAAGCCATCTCTTCATCATCAGCATCCTTGTTGAATCGTGAGGAACAGATTGTGTGGCGTACTCCATGTTCGCCGGTGCCAGTATGGTGGCTGCTGACGGGAGAGGCTGTGAGGGGGATCGCAACTCGGGATTCAAAAGGGGTTCAGGGTGCGGGCGGGGAGGCTGTGCTCCCCGCCCTGCGGCTTATTGCCACTCCACCAGATGATACTGCTTCTTGCCCCGGCGCAGCAGCAGGTAGCGGCCAAACAGCCGATCATTGGCACTCAGCTGATCATCTTGCTTGAGCGCACCATTGAGGCTGATGGCGCCTGCCGCCAGCAGTTCGCGGGCGATACGCCTGGAGTTAGCCAGACCGCAGCTGACCAGCAGGCTGACCAGATCGGTCTCGCCGCTGACGGTGCTGCTCGGCATGCCATCCTGCGCCAGCTGGGCCAGATCGCTCTCGCCGAGGCGGGCCACATCGCCGCTAAACAGCAACTCGCTGATGCGCTGCACCGCTGCCAGCGCCGCCTTGCCGTGTACCAGCTCGGTCAGCTCGTTCGCCAGCACCTGCTGGGCCTGCTTTCGCCCCTGCCGCTTCGCGTCTTCCGCCTCCAGTGCATCAATCTCGCTCAGCGACATAAAGCTGTAGTAGCGCAGGAAGCGGTAGACATCCTCATCCGCGGTGCCGAGCCAGAACTGGTAGAAGGCGTAAGGAGAGGTGAGCGCCGGATCGAGCCAGACCGCGCCACCCTCGGTCTTGCCGAACTTGGTGCCGTCTGCCTTGGTGATAAGGGGCAGGGTCATGCCGTGCACCTGAGCCTGATGGAGGCGACGGGTGAGATCCATGCCGCTGGTGATATTGCCCCACTGGTCGTTGCCGCCAATCTGCAGGGTGCAGCCGAGTCGCTGGTGCAGCACTGCAAAGTCGTAGGATTGCAGCAGAGCGTAGGAGAACTCGGTGAACGAGATGCCCTGATCCGGGCGGGCCAGCCGCTGGCGCACCGACTCCCGCGCCAGCATGGCGTTGACCGAGAAGTGCTTGCCGATATCCCGCAGAAAATCGAGGGCGGACATCTGCCCCATCCAGTCGCCATTGTTGACCAGTTGCGGGGCCGACAGGCCATCATCGGCGGGCAGCAGCGCCCTGATTTGGGCCGACAGGCTGGCGACCCAACCCTGCACAGTATCGGCACTGTTGAGGCTGCGCTCGGTCGCCTTGAAGCTGGGATCGCCGATAAGGCCGGTTGCCCCGCCCACCAGTGCCACCGGGGTGTGGCCCGCCAGCTGGAAGCGGCGCAGCATCAAGAGCGGCACCAGATGACCGATATGCAGGCTGCCGGCGGTGGGATCGAACCCGCAATAGACGGTGCGCGAGGTGGCAAGATGATCGGCCAGGGCCGCCGGGTCGGAATTCTGGGCCACAAGGCCGCGCTCGGTCAGCTCATCGAGCAGGTGGGGGTTGATCATGTGTGCTCCAACAACAGGGGAAAAGCCGTCATCCTCGCCGTTCTGGCTGGTGGCGGATATGTCCCCTGAGGGACAGTTTTGCCACTCTCGTGCTAGCATTCAGCCATAGCGGAGAATCGCTCCCCGTCACCGGAAACGTGCCAACATGACCCAGCCATTCACCACAGATGCCTTGACCCGCAGCATGACCGAGGTGGTCGATGCCCTGCACAGCAGCGCCTTTGCGGCGGCGCTGGTGCGGCTGATCCAGCAGCAGGTGGCGTTTGATTGCGCCCTGCTGCTCGGGGTGGGGCAGCGGCCCGTCTACCTCTACGACAACCTCAACCATCAGCGGGCTCTGCTGTTTGATCGCTACCTCACCAGCCACTTCAGTCAGGATCCCTTTATGCAGGCGCTGGAACAGGGCTTGCCTGCCGGCGTCTGGACCCTGGCGCAGGTCTCCCAAGGGCGGCTCGATCCCGAATATCGCCACCACTTCTATCAGGCCACCGGCTGGCAGGAGGAGGTGGGGCTGATCCTGCCGGTGCGGGACGGACTGACGCTGATGCTGTTTCTGGGGCGGCTCGACAAGCGCAGTACCCTCAGTCGTGACGAGCTGGCGAGGCTGGAGCAGCTGTTCCCGCTGGTGCATTCGCTCTGTCGTCAGCAGTGGCGGCAGAGCCAGCCGCTGTTGGCCCAGAGCACTGCGCTGCCAGACTGCGCCAGCCTCCGGAGTGCGGTGGAGCAGGCTATGGCGAGTGTCGGGGGGGATCTGCTCACCCGGCGCGAGCGGCAGGTGGCGGAGTTGTTGCTGCAGGGGCTGGATACGGAGGCGATTGCCGCGGAGCTCGGGATTGGCAGCGGTACGGTGAAGAATCACCGCAAGCATCTCTATGGCAAGCTGCGGCTCGGCTCGCGGGCAGAGCTGTTCAATCTCTTTCTGAACCACCTCATTACGGCGCCGATGGAGGCATCCCCCGTTTCATCGATGGGAGATACAACGAGCCCACCATAGGGCGGGCCGGGGTTACTCGAGGCGCGGGATGGGGGGATTGGTTTCGGGCAGGATACTGAGCAACTGGTAGCGCTTCACCAGCTGCTTGTATTCATCCCCCTGTCTGACCTTGTCCAGCGCCTGTTGCAGGCGGGCAACCTGTTGTTTGTCTGCCCTCAGGTTGAAGGCGAAGCAGTTGTCCTGCTCTTCAAGAATCGCGACGGTGACAAAATCCTCGCTGGGGAAACCCAGCTCCTTGGCCTGATGGCGCAGCATCACCTCGTTGCCCGCCACCAGATCGGTGCGTGCCATGATGAGCTGGCGCACCACCTGATCCATGCGCTCCACCGACATCATATTGCCCGGGCTGATCCCGCGGTTGAGCAGCAACTGCTCCCCGACATCCGCCTGCATCACGCCGATCTGCAGCTTGGCGAGATCCGCTTTGCTGGCCACTTTGGGGGCATCCTGCTTGCGGCCGACCAGCGCGACCCTGGAGTGGCTGATGGGGCAGACCCAGAGGAAGTGGGGATCCCGCTCCTTGGTATGGGCCGTGGTAAACAGCACGGCCTCTTGCTGCTGGGTCAGCAGATACCAGCCGCGGGCCCAGGGCAGAAAGTGGATGGGTTGCTCCGGCTCTCCCATTTCACGCCACATCAGGCGCAGCAACTCGACCGCCAACCCCACAGGCTGACCATTTTTATCCTGGCCATTGAGCGGCATGTTCTGCTCCGAATAGTAGATAAGTGCCGGAGCCGGGAGCGCGATAAACAGAGCGAGAAAAGCGAGAGCAGGGAGTAGACGACGCATGATGCACTCCTTGTGCGGGTAGTTACCTAAGAGTCTATGTGGCCTTTTCCATAACGTCATGATCCGGTAGCGGGATAAAAAACAGGCCACCTTGCGGTGGCCTGTCGGTTTATTTGAGCAGGGCTTCCATCTCCGCCTCTGCCTTGGCGCGAGCCTTGGCCTCCGCCGCTCTGGCGGCATCGGCGACGCTCTCTCCGGCCGTATGGGAGGCAGCGCTGACGGCCTGTTTGGCCGGAGCGGCAACGGCTTTGGTCGCTTCTTGTGTCACGGTAGCTGTGGCACTGCTGACTGCCTGTTTGGCCGGAGCGGTAACGGCCTTGGTGGCTTCTTGCGTCGCGGTTGCAGCGGCGCTGTTGACAGCCTGTTTGGCAGGCGCGGCAAGGTCTTTGGTGGCTTCTTGCGTCGCGGTCGCAGCGGCGCTGCTGACGGCCTGTTTGGCAGGAGCGGTAACAGCCTTGGTGGCTTCTTGGGTCACGGTCGCAGCGGCACTGCTGACAGCTTGTTTGGCAGGAGCGGCAACGGCTTTGGTCGCTTCTTGTGTCACGGTTGCTGTAGCGCTGTTGACGGCTTGCTTGGCAGGAGCGGCAACAGCCTTGGTGGCTTCTTGGGTCGCGGTCGCAGCGGCGCTGTTGACGGCTTGCTTGGCAGGAGTGGCAACGGCCTTGGTGGCTTCTTGGGTTACGGTCGCAGCGGCGCTGCTGACGGCTTGCTGGGCAGGAACGTCAACGGCTTTGGCCGCTTCTTGCGTTGCGGTCGCAGCGGTGCTGCTCACCGCTTGCTTGGCTGGCGCAGTGACAGCGGTGGTTGCACTACGGGTCAGATCGGTCGCACTTTGGCTCACCGTTTGGGTGGCCTGCCCTGTGGCGTTTGCGGCTGCGCCGCTGATGGCCTGGCTGGCGCTGTTGGTCAGCGAGCCGGTGACGCCGCGGGTCACTGTGCCCAGCGCGCTGCCAAGGGAGAAGGGGGAGGCGCCACTCTGACTGGTCGCCGCGCCGGTCAGGGCATTGGTAGTCGGGGTGAGCTGGCTGGTGGGGGTCTGCCAGCCCTGCATGGCGGTTGGCCAGGTCGGTGCCGTGCCCGCCAGATTTTCGCCTAAGGTCAGGGTGGTGCCATCCCCTTTTTGCAGCAATACCGACATCTGGTTGGTTTGCGAGTTCCACACCATCCCCGCCTGCTTGGCGATATCCGGCACGGGCGCATACTCGGAGACCACATAGAAAAGCGGCCCCTCCTGCTGTAACTTGTCGGCAGTCTTGAGCAACTGCATGGTGCTGTCGTAGTTGGGGCCAAGGATGGCGGTCATCCGATCCTTGATCAGGGGTTGTTCGAACAGATTGACCTCGTTCGGGTCAAAGCCGACCAGCGGCTTGAGCAGGGCCCACATCAGCTGGCTGGTGGGGCTCATCATCAGCAATGGGGCAACGCAGGCGGACAACATCAGGCTCAGGCAGGCCGCCTGAAGCAACGGCATGATACGCATTGGGATAATATCCAAATAACGATTTGATAAATAAGGTTATATTTTGTCAGGACGTGACAAATTCACCGGAAGTTTGCGCGTGGCAGCGAGAGACTGCCCGCAGGCGCTGGCAGGCTACCATATTGGTTCCACAATGCCAGCAGGCAGTATGATTGTCAGTCAAGTAAACCCCGGGGCTGGTCGACTCTTCGAGAATGCCTCCCATCGAAACAGGATCACCCTCATGAAAAATGTACTGCTTTGCCTGCTGGCCTCCCTCTGGCTCGCCCCCGCTCTGGCCGCGTCCAAAACCACTGTGGTGGGCGAGTCTGCCAGTCCCGAGCTGGTGTTGCCGCTGGGCTCATTGCCCGAGCGGGTCTGCTGGTTTGCGGATCAGAAATATTCCGAAGGGGCCCGCATTCTGCAGGGCGATATCTGGCTGGAGTGCGGCCCGCTGAACGACCTCGAGAGCAATGGCGCGCTGGCCTGGCGCTCTCCTGTGGTGGTGTTGCCTGCCACCCGGGGAGCAAAAGATCAGAAGACGATTTCCGTGGGTCAGTGAGGCTTTTCTTGATCCAGCTAAAGACATGGACGTGATCCCTGTCGCATAATGCAGCTCCTTTCTTCTCTTGGCTGGAACCTAAGAAATGGCTCGTCGCTCTTCCAATGCACAACGTCGTCGCAGTAGCTGGTGGTACAAACGCTTGTTGGCAAGGGAGCGGGAAGAGCGCGAAGCGCGTTCCGTCCGGGATTGATACTGCATTGAAAAACGGAGCCTCGGGCTCCGATTTCTATTTCTCACCGTCAATAGCACGATAACGGGGGCCATCAGGCCCCCGTTTTGCTTTTGCAGATGTTGCCTGCTTGCGGCTTAGCGCTGCAAGGCGGCCAGTGCCAGTTCGACTCGTTTGGCGTACTCGGGGTCGGCCTGCTCGAAGTGTTTGAGCTGGGCCGCGACGATGGCGTCATCCTCCACATTGACAAGGGATCGGGCCAGGTTGGCGGCGAGCCGTGAACGCTGCCCCTCGTCCATGATGCGGAACAGGTTACCCGGCTGGCTGTAGTAGTCGCTGTCGTAGTCACGGAAGTCGTAGTGCAGGGCGGCCCCTTCCAGACTCAGCGCCGGTTCGTGCTGTTCGCTCGGTTGCTGAGTACCGAAACGGTTCGGCTGATAGTTGGGGCTGGCGCCGCCATTGCTGTCCGCCCGCATGGCACCGTCACGATGGGCGCCGTGATGGAACGGGCAGCGTGGGGCGTTGACCGGCAGCAGACCGTGGTTGACGCCGAGGCGATAGCGCTGGGTGTCGCCGTAGGAGAAGAGTCGCCCTTGCAACATGCGATCCGGCGAGAAGCCGATTCCGGGCACCACGTTGGCCGGGGTAAAGGCGGCCTGCTCCACATGGGCGAAGTAGTTGTCCGGGTTCTGGTTGAGCTCCAGCACGCCCACCGGGATCAGCGGGTAGTCGCTGTGCGGCCACACCTTGGTCAGGTCGAACGGGTGGATGTTGTAAGTCTGGGCTTCGGCCTCCGGCATCACCTGCACATAGACCTTCCAGCGCGGGAAGTCGCCCCGCTCGATGGCATTGAACAGATCCGCCTGGCTGGTCTCCCGATCCTGCCCGACAGCGGTGGCGGCCTCTTCATCTGTGTAGAAGCTGTGGCCCTGCTCGGTCTTGAAGTGGAACTTGACCCAGAAGCGCTCGTTGGCATCGTTGATAAAGCTGAAGGTGTGGCTGCCGTAGCCGTTCATCTCTCTCAGGCTCTTGGGGATGCCGCGATCGCTGAACAGTATGGTGACCTGATGCAGGGATTCCGGATGGCGTGACCAGAAGTCCCAGGCGGCGGTGGCGCTGCGCAGGTTGGTGCGCGGATCCCGCTTCTGGGTGTGGATGAAGTCAGGGAATTTCAGCGGATCACGGATGAAAAAGACCGGGGTGTTGTTGCCCACCAGATCCCAGTTGCCCTGCTCGGTATAGAACTTGAGAGCGAAGCCGCGCACGTCGCGCTCGGCATCGGCGGCGCCCTTCTCACCGGCCACGGTGGAGAAGCGCAGGAAGACCGGGGTCTGCTTGCCGATGGCGCTGAACAGATCGGCCTTGCTGAACGCTCTGATGTCGTGGGTCACGGTAAAGGTGCCGTAGGCGCCCGAGCCCTTAGCGTGAACCACCCGCTCGGGAATGCGCTCGCGGTCGAAGTGGGCGAGTTTCTCCATCAACCAGATATCTTGCATCAGGATGGGGCCGCGCGGACCGGCGGTGAGGCTGTTGTTGTTGTCGACGACGGGGGCGCCGTTGGCGCTGTGCAGGGTCTTGTCAGTCATGGCTTCTCTCCTTGTTGATATGGGGTCAGCCTACGGATCTGCGCCGTGCTCGGCCAATGGGCCTTTCCTCGCCCTTTGATAGGCAAGACAAATGGGTGTTGCTGGGGGATGTGTAACCGCGCCGGATATTGCATGATGGTGGCTTCGAGAAGGAGCCTCATATGCAGATTACTATCCGTCATGCCGAACCCGCTGATGCCCCCGCCTTGCGGGATCTTTACGCCATGCCCAATGCCCAGGCGGGCACTTTGCACTTGCCTATGCCACCCCTTAGCCAGTGGCAAAAACGGTTGGAGAACGGTGATGTGGTCGCCTTGGTGGCGGAGGCCGATGGGAGGCTGGTGGGTCAGATCTCCTTGCATGTGGAGCCCAATCCCAGACGCAAGCATGTGGCCGGGATTGGCATGGGAGTGCGGGATGACTGGGCTGGCAAGGGGGTTGGCTCTACCCTGATGGCCGCGGCGCTGGATCTGGCCGATAACTGGCTCAACCTGCACCGGATTGAGCTGACCGTCTATACCGACAATGAGGCCGCACAGGCGCTTTATCGCAAGTTCGGTTTTACCGAGGAGGGGCGAGCCCGTGACTATGCCTTCCGCCAGGGGCGTTATGTGGATGCGCTCTATATGGCCAGAGTCGCGGGGGGCGCCAGTCGCTAACGGTATGGTCGATTATCAGGCCAGATTGCGCCCGGTGATCCGGGCGCTGGAGCAGAATCCCGATCTCTCCATCGAAACGCTGGCGAGCAGTGCCTGCTTGTCTTTCTACCATTTTCACCGTGTGTTTACGGCTGTGGCGGGGGAGACGCCCGGGGAGATGTGTCGTCTGCGCATCCAGCGGGCTGCTTGGCAGCTCTGCTATACCGATGCCAGTGTCACGGCCATTGCGTTGGGGGCGGGGCTCGCCAGCTCCCAGGCGTTTGCCAAGGTATTTCGCCGTTACTATGGTTGTACGCCGGGAGAGTTTCGCCGCGACAAGAGCAAAAATGGACACTTGATGAGCAAGGATGGATACGCATTTGTGAAGCCGAATCCTTATGCTGAGGGTCACTCATCTGCAAGGAGCAATACCATGAAAATCATCGAGATGGACGCCCGTACTCTGGCCTATATGCGTGTCACCGGCCCCTATGGCGAGGGGTATGACCCCGTCTGCAGCCAGCTGCATCAGTGGGCCAGCGCCCGCGGTCTGGAAGGTGGGGAGTGGATCTTCATCTATCACGATAACCCCGAGGTGACCCCGCCAGCCCAGTGTCGCACTGACATCGGGGTGACGGTGCCTGCGGGGACGGTGGGGATGGGAGCGGTCGAGATCCAGCTTATTCCCGCCGGTCGTTACGCCCAGTCCCGTTATCTTATTACCGACCGCAGCCAGTATGGCCCGCGTTGGCAGGAACATATCGGCGACATCGTTGCTGCCGGGCTGGAGTTTGGCAATGGTCCCTGCTTCGAGCTCTATCACAACATGAGCGATGATCCGGTGCAGGACGATGTCAGCTTTTGCTCCAGCCTCAAGGGGTAGGGCACAACAAGACGCAAGGGATGGTACAGAACGTCGCGCAGAAACGAGAGAGCCGGACAGTGTCCGGCTCTTTTGCATCTGGCGGATGGGGCGGCGGTTAGCGCTGGAACCCCTTCTGGGCGAACTTGGGTCTGGCATTCATGATCTGCTCCACCTGCTCGTCGCTCATCTTGCCGCGCGACAGCCCCAGCACCTTGTAGGTGAGCAGCGGTCGGGCGGGCAGGGCGATCATCAGGGCGCGGATCTGGTTCTCGTCATCCTTCTCCCGGGTCGGCTTGCCGTAGGCGTAGGTGAGGACGCCGGCATCCATCAGGTTTTTGACGGCGGGTTCGGTGATCGGCAAGTTTATGACGCTTTTACGCTGCAGCACGAACTCGCGCAGCACCGCCTTCTCGTTGAAGTCGAGGAAGCCGATCATCTGGGCCAGCTGGTCCTGCTGACGGCGCGCCTGCCACTCTTCGCATGCCCACTCCCAGGCGATCAGGAAGCCCTGACTGCAGAAGTAGGAGATGGCGATCAGCATGCCGACCCCCAGCCAGGCCGCATGATCCGCAGCCCACTGGCTGACGGCCCCTTTCATCAGCCCGGCCGGAAACAGCAGAATGATGCTGCAGCAGAGCAACAACCAGACCATCAGCCAATTGAGGCGGTTCAGTTGATAGAAATGTTGGATCCACCGTTTCATTGTTCATCCTTCCCAAACTGTTGTGGATAGTGAACTACCTACAGCAATCGGTGTGCCAACAGCGCAATAGCGGTGGGGAGGAGGGACTGGCGAGGTTACATTCCCTTACAACTTATTGAATGAGTTGTCATTAATTTGCCTTGTGAGGCGGTGGTCGAGTTGCTAAAACGTCTCCTCAGTCATTGGGGAGTAGCAACCCGCCCGCATTCCGGGCCGGGCCCATGTCAACACTCTTGGATCCTCGCATCCATGGCATGGGCGGCGATAGGCACTATCGCTCTGCAAGACCTTTGGCCTCGATATGCACGCCAGCCGGGCGAGCCATGTCGGGTCCATCGGTTATTCTGCTCGCCTGGCGGTATCTATTATGTTGATTACCCTGCTGTTATTTCTCGTCTCTGCGGTCACCATCTACCTTGCCTGCGAATACTTCGTCAACGGCATTGAGTGGACCGGCCACCACTTCAAACTCTCCCAAAGCGCCACCGGTTCGCTGCTGGCGGCACTGGGTACGGCGCTACCCGAGTGTATCGTGACCCTGACCGCTCTGCTGATGGGCAACACAACCGCCCAGCAGGAGATCGGCATTGGCGCCGCCCTTGGCGGGCCGCTGGTGTTGGCGACCATCGGCTATGCGGCAGTCGGCCTCACCCTGCTGCTTTGCATGGGGCGTACCGAACGGGCCATCGATGGCGAGGTGCAGCGCGAGATTGGCCGGGATCAGCGCTGGTTTATCGGGATCTTTCTGGTGGCGACCGCGCTGGGGCTGGTCGCCTTCACCGGCAAGAGCTGGCTGGCCCCGCTCTTCCTGCTGGTCTACCTCGTCTATGTAAGGCGCGAGCTGAAACAGAGTGACAGTCACGAGGTCGAATTGCCGGAGCCCCTCAAGCTGGCCCCAGATGCGGTGATCCCGCCCCTTGGCAAGGTGCTGTTGCAGACGCTGGCTGCGCTGGTAGTGGTGGCGCTGGCGGCCCAGCTGTTTGTTCATCAGCTGGAGAGCGTGGGCGAACTGTTTGGCCTCTCGCCGGTGCTGGCAGCCCTGCTGTTGAGTCCGGTGGCGACCGAGATGCCGGAGCTGATGAACGTGCTGATCTGGGTGCGACAGGGCAAGAACCGGCTGGCGCTGGCCAATATCTCCGGGGCCATGATGATCCAGGGCACTATCCCCAAGGCGTTCTGTCTGCTATTCACCCCCTGGCTGCAGGATGGCGCCATGATGGCCTCCTCGCTGGTGACGCTGCTGGCGGTGGGGTTGCTCTGGTGGGGGTTCAGAAAGGGGGCCATGACCGCCGGACGGCTGGCACTGGTCGGTCTGCTCTATCTCGGTTTTTGCGGCTGGTTGCTGGTGAGCTGAAGCGGGAAGCGCGGATATGAAAAAGCCCCCTTGGCAGGGGGCTTTGTTGTATCGGTTGGGGCGGTGCTTACAGCGCGGCGATCTCGGCCTGCTGGGCTTCCAGCTTGGTCAGCTGGAGACGGTAATCTTCCAGCTTCTCGCGCTCTTTGGCGATGACCGCTTCCGGCGCCTTGGCGACGAAGGCTTCGTTGCCAAGCTTGCCTTCGATGCGACCACACTCGCCCACCAGACGGGCAACCTCTTTGGCCAGACGGGCCAGTTCGGCATCCTTGTCGATGAGACCGGCCATCGGGATCATCAGCTCGGTCGCACCGATCAGCTTCTTCACTGACAGCGGGGCGGTTTCACCGTCCGCCAATACGCGGATAGATTCCAGACGGGCCAGCGACTTGAGGAAGGCCTCGTTGTCAGCGGCGCGCTGGGCATCCTTGGCATCGCACTGGAGAAGCACGTTCAGGGGCACGCTCGGCGCCACGTTCATCTCGGCACGGATGTTGCGGATACTGACGATGAACTCCTTCACCCACTCCTGATCCGCCATCGCGGCTTCGTCCACCTTGGCGGCATCGAACTCCGGGAAGGCCTGAATCATGATGGTGTCGGCGTGTACGCCAGCCAGCGGGGCGACCGATTTCCAGATGGTCTCGGTGATGAACGGGATGATCGGGTGTGCCAGACGCAGCAGGGTTTCCAGCACGGTCACCAGGGTATGGCGGGCAGCGCGCTGCTCGGCCTCGGAACCCTTGGTCAGTACCGGCTTGGTCAGCTCCAGATACCAGTCACAGAACTGGTTCCAGATAAATTCGTACAGCACGCCAGCCGCGATATCGAAGCGGTAGGTATCGAGGGCGGTACGGAAGTCACGGATGGCCACTTGCAGCTGGGACTGGATCCAGCGATCCGCCAGACTGAACTGCATCTCGCCACCGGCAAAACCGCAGTCCTGATCTTCGGTGTTCATCAGCACATAGCGGGAGGCGTTCCACAGCTTGTTGCAGAAGTTGTTGTAGCCGTCCAGGCGCTTCATGTCCCAGTTGATGTCACGACCGGTAGAGGCCAGCGCGGCCAGAGTGAAGCGCAGGGCGTCGGTGCCGTGGGCATCGATCCCTTCCGGGAACTGCTTGGCGGTACGCTTGGCGATCTTCTCGGCCATCTGCGGCTGCATCATGTTGCCGGTGCGCTTCTCCAGCAGATCTTCCAGCGAGATGCCGTCGATCATGTCGAGCGGGTCCAGCACGTTGCCCTTGGACTTGGACATCTTCTGGCCCTCTTCGTCACGGATAAGGCCAGTGATGTAGACGGTCTTGAACGGGACTTGCGGCTGGCCGTTTTCGTCCTTGATGAAGTGCATGGTCATCATGATCATCCGGGCAATCCAGAAGAAGATGATGTCGAAGCCGCTCATCAGCACGTCGGTCGGGTGGAAGGTCTTGAGTGCCTCGGTGTTGTTCGGCCAGCCCAGGGTGGAGAAAGTCCACAGGGCGGAGCTGAACCAGGTGTCGAGCACGTCTTCGTCCTGACGCAGTACGGTTACGGCCGGGATGCTGTGCTTGGCGCGCACTTCGTCTTCGCTGCGGCCAACGTAGACGTTGCCGGCGTCGTCATACCATGCCGGGATACGGTGACCCCACCACAGCTGACGGGAGACGCACCAGTCCTGAATGTCGCGCATCCAGGAGAAGTACATGTTTTCGTACTGCTTCGGCACGAACTGGATGCGGCCATCTTCCACCGCTTCGATGGCGGTCTTGGCCATCGGTGCCACGCGCACGTACCACTGGTCGGTCAACATCGGCTCGATGGGCACGCCACCGCGATCGCCGTAAGGCTGTTGCAGCACGTGATCCTTGATCTCGTCCAGCAGACCCAGCTCTTCGAGCTTGGCCAGAATCGCTTTACGGGCAGCGAAGCGCTCCAGACCGGCGAACTCGGCCGGCAGGGCAGCGTCGTAGGCTGTGCTCGGGTTGCCGTTGGTATCGACAACTTCGGCCTCGGCACGCACGTGGGCGTCCAGGGTGAAGATGTTGATCATCGGCAGGCTGTGGCGCTTGCCCACTTCGTTATCGTTGAAGTCGTGGGCAGGGGTGATCTTCACGCACCCGGTGCCCTTCTCCATGTCGGCGTGTTCATCGGCAACGATGGGGATCAGGCGGTTCACCAGCGGCAGCAGGATGTGCTGGCCGATCAGCGCCTTGTAGCGCGGGTCTTCCGGGTTCACGGCCACGGCGGTATCGCCCAGCATGGTCTCCGGACGGGTGGTGGCGACGATCAGGTAATCCTTGCCTTCGGCAGTCTTGGCGCCGTTGGCCAGCGGATAGCGCAGGTGCCACATGTGGCCCTTGATCTCGCGGTTCTCCACTTCCAGATCGGAGATGGCGGTGTTGAGTTTCGGATCCCAGTTCACCAGACGCTTGCCGCGGTACATCAGGCCATCTTCGTAGAGACGAACAAACACTTCCTGCACGGCGGCGGAGAGACCCTCATCCATGGTGAAGCGCTCGCGCTCCCAATCCACGGAGTCGCCCAGACGGCGCATCTGGCGGGTGATGGTGCCACCGGACTCTTCCTTCCACTGCCAAATCTTGTCGATGAAGGCATCACGGCCGTAATCGTGGCGAGTCTTGCCCTCTTCTGCGGCGATCTTGCGCTCAACCACCATCTGGGTGGCGATACCGGCGTGGTCGGTACCTGCCTGCCACAGGGTGTTTTTGCCCTGCATGCGGTTGTAGCGGATCAGGGTATCCATCAGGGTTTGCTGGAAGGCGTGACCCATGTGCAGGCTGCCGGTGACGTTCGGCGGCGGGATCATGATGCAGAAGGAGTCTTTGCTGGTGTCGCCGTGGGGCTTGAAGTAACCCTGGGCTTCCCAGTGCTGATAGAGCGCCTGTTCGATGGCGTTGTGATTAAAAGTCTTTTCCATGGTCTCGCCGTAATCTGGATGGATGGAGTCTGGTGTTGATTCTTTATGGATCAATTGGTTGCAGTCAGGGCTGCGCCGGATCCGGTGCGGCAAGGACGGGCTGCTCCCTCATTTCGAGGGTATGGCCTGCCTGGCGATAGTGCTTGTAGCGCTCGCGGGCTTGCTGCTTTTGTGTTTCGTCAGTGGGGACAAAATCTACCACTTGAGCGAAGTGTCCTGCAAACAAAGGTGTCGCAGTGGCCAGATTGATGAGGCGGGCGTAGCGCCGTTTCGGTGGCTGATAGCCGATCTCCACCGGGGCCATGCCGCTTTCGCCCTGCAGCTGGTGCGGCACAAAGCGCTCCGGCGGCAGTTGCCACAACAGCTCGTCCAGACGCAGGGCCTGGGCCTCGTCGTTGCAGAACAGGTAGATATGGCCCGCGCCCCACGACTCGGCAGCAAGAGTGCAGGCCAGTCGCTCGACCGCAGAAGCCTGCGCGTCGTCCTGTTCGCTCATCAGGTAAAAGGTCACTTGGCTCATCAGGTTGATCCCGTTTTGCGGTGACGGACTGTTGACCGCCTCATGAGGCTGACGGGGCGTTTCCCGTCCGCAGCTCACTGATTCAAGAATGAAACAAGGAAGAGGCGGGCCTCTTCCTTGTGGTTCAGGGTAACGCCAACCCTTCCGATGCAGCCATCGGCAGGGGCCGGAGAGTTACTCTTTCTCTTCGATATCCACGCCAGCCCGGTTCAGCAGGAACTGGGTCAGCAGGGGCACCGGACGACCGGTAGAGCCTTTATCCTTGCCACTTTTCCAGGCAGTTCCGGCGATATCCAGGTGGGCCCAGTTGTACTTCTTGGTGAAGCGTGACAGGAAGGCGGCCGCGGTGATGGTGCCGGCCGGACGACCACCGATGTTGGCCATGTCGGCGAACGGGCTGTCGATCTGCTCCTGATACTCGTCGAACAACGGCAGACGCCAGGCGCGATCACCCGCCTGCTCGGAGGCGTTGAGCAGCTCGTGGGCCAGCGGGTTGTGGTTGGCCAGCAGACCCGAGGTGTGATGGCCCAGCGCGATGACGCAGGCACCGGTCAGGGTCGCCACGTCGATCACGGTTTCCGGATCGAAGCGATCCACATAGGTCAGCGCATCACACAGCACCAGGCGACCTTCCGCATCGGTGTTGAGCACTTCGATGGTTTGGCCGGACATGGAGGTGAGAATGTCACCCGGGCGATAGGCGTTGCCACCCGGCATATTCTCGCAGCCAGCCAGTACGCCGATGACGTTGATCGGCAGTTGCAGCTGGGCCAGCGCATGCATGGTACCGAGCACGGAGGCGGCGCCACCCATGTCGTACTTCATCTCGTCCATGCCGTCGGCCGGCTTGATGGAGATGCCGCCGGAGTCGA
Source organism: Aeromonas sp. Lyrl_2 (assembly GCF_051948815.1). NCBI lineage: Bacteria > Pseudomonadati > Pseudomonadota > Gammaproteobacteria > Aeromonadales > Aeromonadaceae > Aeromonas > Aeromonas sp. Lyrl_2. Next base: position 202,380 of record NZ_JAYJLJ010000004.1, on the reverse strand, counting down.
AGGTCAGTCCCTTGCCGACCAGCACGATGGGCTTGGCATCCGGATGACCCTTGTATTCGATGATGGCCATCATGGCTTCGTTGTCAGAGCCGCGCGCCACCGCCAGATAGGAGTTCATGCCGAGCTCGGCCATCTCCTGTTCGCCCACCACCTTGGTGGTGATGTTGTCGTAGGCATCGGCCAGACGACGGGCCTGAGAGGCGAGATAGGCCGGATTGCAGACGTTGGGCGGCATGTTCGCCACGTCGCGGCAGACCCGCACACCCTTGGCCACGGCCAGACCGTGAGCGATGGCTTTTTCACCAATGGTCAGTTCCCGACGCGTTGGCACGTTGAATACCAGCTTGCGCAGCGGGCGACGTGGCTCGGCCTTGTTGGTCTTGAACTGATCGAAGCTGTAGAGGCCCGCCTTGGTGGTTTCTACCGCCTGGCGCACCTTCCAATAGGTATCCCGACCCTTGACGTGCAGCTCGGTGAGGAAGCAGACCGCTTCCATGGAGCCGGTTTCGTTCAGGGTGGTGATGGTCTTGTTGATGATCTGCTTGTACTGGCGTTCGTCGAGTTCCCGCTCCTTGCCGCATCCGACCAGCAGTACGCGCTCGCTGAGCACGCCCGGTACTTGATGCAGCAGCAGCATCTGGCCTGGTTTCCCTTCCAGGTCGCCACGGCGCAGCAGCGAACTGATATAGCCATCGCTGATCTTGTCCAGTTGTTCGGCAACCGGAGAGAGGCGACGAGGCTCAAATACGCCGACTACGACGCAGGCGCTCCGTTGCTTCTCTGGACTGCCACTCTTTACACTGAACTCCATGGAATCTCCTACATCCTAAAGACAAAAGGCACCTTTTATTGAATAATGCGGTGCTTGTTGGGGTATCAGAGGCGGAGCGAACAGCCACAGGCTCCGCAGTTCAAACTGGTAAAAATCCAATATACGGCCCTATTTTTCAGGCATTCGACTAAAAACACAAGTTTACTTGGGAATGACTGTGATCGTTTTCCGATATTTGTTCAGGGAAACCCTGAAAACCCAGCTGGCAGTGTTATTCGTATTGCTGCTTATCTTTGTCAGCCAACAATTTATCAAGATCATCGGTGACGCCGCCGATGGCGAGGTGCCGACACGTCTGGTCTCCACCCTGCTGTTGCTCAACTTGCCCAATATGGCGCTGTTGATGCTGCCTATCAGTCTCTTTTTAGCCATTTTGTTTGCCCATGGTCGCCTCTACGCCGAAAGCGAGATGACGGTGATGCATGCGGTCGGCTTCAGCCACCGTTTCGTGATGCGCAGCGCCATGTTGCTGGCCTTGCTGACGGCGGTGGTAGCGGCGTTCAACACTGGCTGGATCGCCCCGCAGGCCAAGGAGCGCGAGTATCAGGTGATCGACGAGTTCAAGTCGGACCCGGGTATCTCCTTCCTGCAGGCGGGCCGCTTTATGGAGCTCGACAAAGGGCGCCTGGTTGCCTATATCCAGGATTTGAACGACAACGGCTCAAAACTGCAAAAGATCTTCGTGCTGCAGCGGGCGGAGGGGAACAATCCTCCCTCGGTGGTGGTGGCGACCGAAGGGGTGGTGACGGTCGACGAGAACGGTCTGCAGTGGCTGACCCTGATGGATGGCTCCCGTTACGAAGGGAACTTCTCCGGCAAGCAGTTCCAGATCTCCGATTTTCGCGAATATGGTCTGGTGATCCGCCAGCAAGAGATGGAGCGTTCCAACCGCAAGGCGGCGGCCAAGCCGACCATGGAACTGTTCGGTACCCAGGACAACGCCATGATGGCGGAATTGCAGTGGCGTATCTCGCTGCCCCTCTCCATTCCGGTGCTCACCCTGCTGGTGGTACCGCTGGCGCGGGTCAATCCCCGTCAGGGGCGCTACGCCAAGCTGTTGCCGGCCATCATGCTCTATCTCTCCTACTTCCTGCTGCTCAGCGCTGCCCGTTCGGCCATCGACAGCGGTCGGCTGCCCTACTGGCCGGGGATGTTCCTGGTGCCGCTCGGTTACCTGCTGTTTATCGGCCTGCCCCTCAATCTGCAGGGCACCAGCTGGTGGAACGGGGTGAAAGGGCGCTATTTCAACAGAAAATCAGCATGATGCTGCAACATAGGAACTTCTGCTGATGTTTGGCATTCTCGATAGGTATATCGGTAGGGTCATCTTTATGTCGATCCTGCTGTGTGAAATCACGCTGGTTGGTCTGGCGGGGCTCATCAAATATGTGGAGCAGCTCAAGTCGGTCGGTGATGGCAACTACGACATGATCAACGCCCTCTACTATGTGCTGCTCTCCATGCCCAAGGAGGCGGTGCTCTTCTTCCCGCTGGCCGCGCTGCTGGGTGGTCTGATTGGCCTGGGTCAGCTGGCGACCAGCTCCGAGCTGGTGGTGATGCAGGCGGCGGGTCGCTCCAAGATCAGTATCGTGATGGCGGCGCTCAAGACGGCGATCCCGCTGATGATCATGGTGGGGTTGATGGGGGAATATGTGGCCCCCATCGCCAAGCGGATGGCAGATGACATCAAGGCGGGCGCGCTGTCCGAAGGTCGTCTGACGGTTTCCGCCTACGGGGTGTGGGCTCGCGATGGCAACAACTTCGTCAATATCAATGGGGTGCGTAACGATGGCGCCCTCACCGGCATTACCCTCTATCGCTTCACCCCCGAGCGCAAGCTGATCGACGTGGTGCAGGCGCAGGAGGGTGTGTTCGAGCGTCACCACTGGCTGCTCAAGCAGACCCAGGTTACCCGCTTCGACGATCCCGCGCAGATCCGCAGCGAGCAGCATGACAAGATGGAGTGGAGCTCAGAGTTGACGCCCAAACAGCTGGGGGTGGTGAGTATCGACCCCGAGAACCTCTCGGTCTCCGGTCTGCTCGATTACATCGGCTATCTCGATGCCAACAAGCAGGATGCCGGTCGCTACAAGCTGGAGATGTGGCGCAAATTACTGTCACCGCTCTCGGTGGTGGCGATGATCCTGCTGGCCTCCTCCTTCATCTTTGGCCCGCTACGCTCGGTGAGCATGGGGGCTCGGATGCTGATGGGGATCATGACCGGCTTTGCCGTCTATGTGAGTGATCGGGTGTTTGGCCCCATCAGTCTGGTCTATGCGGTACCGCCCATTCTGGCGGCTATCGCGCCCAGCCTGCTGTTTGGCGGTATCTCCTTCTACATCCTCAGCCGCAAGCAGTAACCCGCACGAGGTTATGAGGAAATGCAAAGAGGGCACCTGTTGGTGCCCTCTTTCGTTGCTGCATTGATCCGGGATTACTTGTTCAACAATTCCAGATTTTCCTGCTTGCTCAGCACAATCACTTCGCACTCGGCCCAGATATCCTGAAACGCCCGCGGACGCTGGCGGTTGAACAGGCACATCAGGTTGCCCAGACCAAAGGCGGCGGTAGCGAGACGGATCAGCGCCTGGGTAACGCGGATGTGGCTGCCATCCTCGTTCTGAATGCGCAGCCGCCAGGCGCGCATGCCGACGGTCTGGCCAGCGCGGGTCCAGAACCAGGTGTAGAAACCGCAGATGACGAAGGCGAGCCACAGGGTGTAGATCAGGCTCAGGTGGTGGCGGGTCAGCAACCAGACGGTATCTTCACCCGCCGGTACGCTGGCCATGCCGGTGACCAGCAACAGCTTGGCGACACCCATGCCGATAAAGCCGGCGATGATCAGCAGCGAAGTCACCACCAGCGCATCATAGATCAGGGCGCCGAGGCGACGCATCAGACCCGCTGACGGGTATGGCTGAGTGGCGGGAGAGGGGGATTTTTGTTGGACTTTTTTAGGCTTGGCCATCGTTTTTATTCCATTAAGATGATGGCGGCATTCTATGTAACTGGCCCCGCATCGGCAAGGCGTTGAATAAATGAACAAACGGGAGTGTTCAATCGAAAAACACCTTGCATGGCATCGCGCCATTCGTATAATCCCTCGCAGTTGCCCGGGTGGCGAAATCGGTAGACGCAGCGGATTCAAAATCCGCCGGTGAATAACCGTGTCGGTTCGAGTCCGACCCCGGGCACCATCAAATTCATGACAAAATGCCATCAGCAATGATGGCCTTTTGTTTTTTGGCGTTCCTGCGCATTGGTGCGTTGCTGCTGAGCAGGCAGTACTTCCCGTTACCTCTTGGTATCCCTTCTCTTCTTCCGCTCTCCGTTATTTCCTTTTCTTGATGTGGCCGCTGACGGCATCACCGCCAGCGGCCTGTTTCTATTGCGGTTTTCTTTCCAAACCTTGCTGCATCAGGTCATGATTGCTGCGTTACCCCAGCAGGGCAAACAGCAGGGTGCCGAGGCTGCCAGCGAGCGTCAGCGCGATGATGGCTCTGGGTGTGCCGTGCAGCTTGGTCCACATAAACAGGCTGGTGAGGGCGAGCAGTAGCAGGGCCAGGGCGGCGATATCGCCAAACAGCTGCCAGCCGAGGCCGGTACCCATGCCGCGGTGCAGCCGGTTGAGGCTGGCGGCAAAGTTGGCTTGCTGCAGGTCGGTACGTACCAGCAGGGTACCCTCAACATAGCTGGCGGCCACGCTCTGGCTGAGGGTGACGCCGCGCATCTCCCACTTGGCGGGCAGGGTGAGCGGGCCGTTCGGGGTGGGCAGGGTCTGGGCCGGGGTGATCATGGTTCGCCCGTCGGAAAAGGTATCGGGATAGCGCTGTTGCAGCAGGCTTTTCAGCTGCTCCGGGCTGGCGAGTGGCGCCTCCAGCACTATCTCTTCACTCGATTTGTCGGTGTGGGGGCCGGGGATGGGCAACACGGCACGGTGTTGCAGCCAGAGGCCGGTGATGCCGTACATCAGCATCAGGGCGAGGGTAAAAAAACCGGCCCAGGCATGGAGGCGGCGTACCCATTTGTTGTTGTGAAGGGGAACTCTTCTGCGTTTCATCGTGGTTGCTTCATAAAAAACTGGCCAGCAGGGGCTGGCCAGTCGGGGTGGTTGTCACAGAGATCAGAAACGGTAGGTACCGGTCAGACTCAGCTGACGGGGCGTACCCGGCATGATCTGGGTGGCACTGGTGGCGCTGACAAAGTACTCGTGATCGGTCAGGTTTTCGGCGCTCAGCTCGGCTTCCCACTGCTGCCAGCGATAACCGGCGCGCGCATCGAAGCGAGCGTAACCGGGCAGAGTGGTGGAGTTGGCGTTGTCGGCAAAGCGATCGCCCACCGCCGTCACGCCGGTTTCGCCGAACCAGCCCTGCTCGCCACTCTTATAGCCGAGATAGAGCTGGCCATTCTGACGGGAGACGTTCATCGGGCGCTTGCCCTGCAGATCCGCATCCGCCTTGACCTGCTCCGCATCCTGAATGGCGAAGCCGCCACGCAGATAGATCTCGTCGGTCAGCTCGGCGCGGGCGCTCAGCTCGACCCCTTCGGTACGCTGCAGGCCGGTGAGGATCACCTTGGTGGGATCCAGCGGATCCTTGGTGCGCTTGTTGTACATCTCCAGTCGATAGAGGGAGAGAGTGGTCGCCAGCTTGCCGTTCAGCCAGTCACTCTTCACACCACTTTCGTAGAGGCGGGTGTGCTGGGGTTCCAGCCCGTTGTTCTTGTCACCCGGGGTGATGCCGATCAGCTCGCCGCCCACCGGAGTGAAGGTCTTGCTGTAGGAGGTGTAGAAGGCGTGATCCTCGAGGGGATTCCACACCAGACCGAGGCGCGGGCTCAGGCTGTTGACCGAGACGCTCTCCTCCTTGTTGAGGTCGTAGCGGCGACTGGTGACGGTGAAGTCGTCACGGCGCAGCCCGCCAACCAGATGCCAGTCACCCAGGCTGAGCTGATCCTGCAGATAGAGGCCATTGCCGCGCACCTTGTGTTTGGCGTCGCTGGAGAGCTTCATGGCGCCATTGTAGGTAGGCAGTGAGCCCGGGTCGTAGAGATTGCCAGACGGAATGGCGGTGGCATTTTGGTAGAGCTTGGGTGTGCGCTCCTGCCAGTTCTGCTCGAAGCCGGCCAGCAGGCGATGTTCCACCGGGCCGGTCTGGAACAGACCTTCGGCCTCGGTGTTGCTGATCAGGTTCTTCGCTTTCAGATCCTGCTGCCAGCGGGAGCGGGTCACCTGATCCCCTTTGACGCTGGTGACATAGGTGTTGTCAAACTGGCTGTCGAGGGTGGAGTAACCGAGCTGCTGGCGCAACTGCCACTGATCGTTGATATCCCAGGAGAGGCGGGAGCGGGTGGATTGCGCCACGTCATCGATGAAGTCACGGCTGGTATCGCTGTAGACATACTCTCGCGGCACATCGGCCGGACGGCCATTGACCCCGGGAATGCCGCGATCCGGGGTGCGGTCATGTTCGTTGCGCTCGTACTGCACCAGCCAGTTGAGGTTGTCGCTGATCTCCCAGTTGGCGGAAGGGGCCAGCAGAGTGCGCTTGCTCTTCACGCCGTTGCGGAAGCTATCTTTGTCCTCTTGCGCCATGTTGAGGCGCAGTTGCACCTGCTCACTCGCCTCGCCATTGAGGTCGGCGGCCAGCCGCTGGCTGTCAAAGCTGCCGACCCGGGCGGTGACGCTGGACTCCTGCCCTTTTTGCGGCTTCTTGCTGACTCGGTTGACGATGCCCCCCGTGCTGCCGCGGCCGTAGAGCACGGCAGCCGGGCCCTTGAGCACTTCCACCCGCTCGATGTTGCCGAGATCCCGGGTGTACTGCATGTCGTCGCGGAACCCGTCGAGATAGAAGTCGTTGCTGGCGCTGAAGCCGCGGATATTGACTCCATCGAAGCGGGTATCACCGCTGGCGTTGACACCGGGAATGCCGCTCAGGGCTTCACTCAGCGTCGGTTGGCCGAAGGCGGTCAGCTCGCTGACCTTGACGCTGTCGATGGTCTGGGGAACCAGCTTGGCTGGCGTATTGGTACGGGTTGCGGTGGCAACTTCCTGATGCTGGGAGCGTTTGCCAACCACTGTCATGGTTTCATCAGTGGCCTGGGCAGTGAAGCCGGTGCCCAGCAGTGCCAGCGAGACTAGCGTTCTGCGAAAGTGAGGGTGCTGCATATTCAATATTGACTCTTTGGATGTCGACCTGACGGCTCGAACATATTGATTTAATTATAATTAGCCTGACCCGCTCAAGCGGGATGCCAATGATATTGATTTTCATTTGTCTGGCAAGGTGAAAATAGAGGGGGGCTGTGGTGGCAGGTTTTACGGTTGGGGAAGCGCGGCTGAAAAGTAGAACCATTGCAGCAAACTGCGGTAATGAAGCGAGAGCAAAAAGGGCGTAGCGGAAGAGAAAGGGGCTAAACGTGAAGAGGTATCCGGCCCGATAGGACGGGCCGGATACCGGACTCAGCGAGTACGCAGCAGTCGGCGGGCGAGGGGAAGGGCCGCCATCAGGCGATAGGCCAGCAGAGACGATCCCAGCAGCAGCGGCACTTTGGCAATCTCCCACAGGATGGATGCGCCCTGCGGGCCGAACACGAAGAGCCAGACCACCAGCATCATGTGCAGGCAGTAGATCCCGAGCACTTTGGGGGCCTGGCGCTCAAGCCAGCAGCCCTTGCCCCACTCGGGGTTGGCCAGCAGCAGGCCAAACAGGCCGATAGCCCAGGGAAGGGAGCCGAGCAGGAAGTCGTGGCGGGTGAGCGGTACTGCGGCAAAGTGCTGCAGTGCCCAGGCTTCACAGCCATAGAGCGCCACGCCCGCCAGCAGCAGTTGCCAGCCGATGCGGGCATCGGGCTGCCACTGACGCTGGCGCAGCAGGGCACCAAGCGCCACAAACAGCAGGGAGAAGAAGGGGCCGTTACGGGTGAGCAGTGGCCACTCGGCACCCAGTAGCGGCTTGGCATAGGAGCCCCCCAGCAGCGCCAGCAGGTAAAGGCCAAGACCCAGCCAGAGGGCGAGCGATGGTCTGCCAAGCCGATAGCAGAGTGCCAGCAGGGCCACCGCCATCACCAGGGCTGGCAGAAACCAGAGGTGGATCATGCCGCCCACCAGCCAGCCATTGAGGGGGTCGCCGAGCTGGAATTGCCACTGCCCGCGCAGGGAGGCCAGATAGCCTTGCTGCACGGCATCCAGCGGATTGAACGGCACCAGCAGGTAGACCAGACTCCATACCAGCCAGAGCAGCAGCAAGGGGTGGCAGTAGCGCCAGGCAACGGTCAGCGGCGCTTCGCGGCTCAGTCTCGGCTGCAGAAAGTAACCGGCACAGAGGAAAAACAGCGGCACGGCAAAGCGGCATAACTGGTTGATGGTGCCGCTCAGCCAGAGCCAGGATCCACTTCCCCACAGGGCGGGATTGAAGGGATTGGCGAAGGGGGATACGTGAATGGTCATTACGGCCAGAATGGCCAGTACTCGCCCGCACTCGATACTGGAAATGCGCATGGTGGCTCGTCGTTACAGGGGTTGTGATGGCACGCTAAAATTCTTGCCGAAAACTTACAACCAATTGATTCTATTAGTGTGAATTACGCTGTTGAGTAGTTACGTTTTGTAACTGGATGGCGGAAGGTGTTACCTGTAACGGGAGCAAGCTCCCGTTTTTAGGGCGCGCTCATGCAGATAAAAAAAGCGAGGCTGGCGCCTCGCTTGGTTGGGGATCTCGAGCTTACTGGTGAGTCAGCATGCTGCTCTGGTTGGCTGCAAGGGTGGTTCTGCCCGAGCTCTCCAGCCAGGTTTTGATCCGCTTGGCGTCGGCGACCCGATCGTTGGTGGTCTCGGCATTGAGCAGCACCATGATCACCGGCTCACGATTGACCTTGGTGCCCAGCACCAGACAGCGGCCCGCTTCGCGGATATAGCCGGTCTTGGAGAGGGTGAACTCCCATTGCCCTTCGCGGATCAGCCGGTTGGAGTTGAGGTAGTGCAGCTGACGCTTGTTGGTGCGCACATAGCTCTGCTCGTCGGTGGAATATTGGCGGATCAGCGGATAGGAGGCCGCTGCGGCGGCGAGTTTGGCGAGATCCTGCGCGGTGGAGACATTGCGCGGGTTGAGCCCGGTACTGTCGGCGTAGCGGGTATTCCACATCCCCAGCATGCGGGCTTTGGCGTTCATCGCCTCGACGAAGGCGCGCTGGCCGCCGGGATAGTGGCGGGCCAGCGCCGAGGCGGCGCGGTTTTCAGAGGACATCAGGGCGATATGGAGCATTTCGGCGCGGCTGAGCCTGGAACCTATCGCCAGGCGGGAGCCGGTTCCCTTGATGCGGTCGATGTCGGCATTGGTCACGGTGAGCATTTCGTTGAGCCGCAGGTTGGCATCCAGCACCACCAGCGCCGTCATCAGCTTGGTGAGTGAGGCGATGGGCATTACCCGGTTGCCGTTGCGCTCGGAGATCACCTCGCCGGTTCTGTGGTTGGCTACCACGAAGGCAGCCGAGCTGAGGTTGGGCACATCCCGTCGCTCGAGAAAGCCGCTGCTGCTCTTGCTGTTGGCGGAAAAGGGGTTGGCATGGGCACTGTCCATAGTGGCCGGCAGCATTACTGCGCCAAGCAACAGGGGAAGGAGGGAACGCATCATCATGATCAGCTCTACCGGACGAAATACAGGGATATCTCGCTAAGTTATATGTCGTGAACTGGCGCTTCACAATCATTCTCACCTTGATATTGATAATTTACGGCGTTGAGCGCGCTCTGACGGCGAGGAGAGCGTAAAAGAGGTCTCCATAGAGTCCTTTCTTGCATTGAAACTATGGACTGGTCGTGATGGCGAGCGGAAGCCGGCACTAAAAAAATCGGGACCAGAACAGTCCCGATTGGCATGGAGCATTGCTTACCGTTTAGTGGGCATCTTCCTGCTTGATCTTGAAGCGCATGGCGATCACCACGAACAGCAGCGGGCCAATGATGGTCCAGACGCCGGTGGAGATATCGCCGGAGATAAAGGGGGCCACCACGGTAAAGACGTTGCCGAAGGCGACCAGGATCAGGCTGATGATGGTGGCCAGCAGTACCGAGCCTGCGCTCTTGAAGAAGATCAGATCCTTGCCCAGCGCCGGGTTGTTGCGATAGCGATACCAGGCGTAGATGAGGAACATATAGGGCAGGGTCATGCCGACGTTGGTCATGGTGATGATCAGCTCATAGAGGGCGGCGGCCCCTTCCGGGTTGATCAGGGTAAAGATGGACTTGGCGGCAATGAACAGACAGACCACCCAGGCTTGCACCTTGAGGGCTTCAATCCGCACGCCATTCTCGTTCTCGCGCTGGAAACGCTCCGGCCAGAAGTAACTCGGGGTGCCGGTGATGAACTGGCGCAGTGGCGCGTAGGAGAGGGCGATAAAGGCACCCAGATAGCTCAGAAACATGCCCAATCCGGCAAAGCGCATGAGCACCTGTCCAAGCCACTCGCCACCGAGATGGCGCCCCAGCTCCAGCATGATGATGAAGAGGGCGGAGAGAGAGGTGATCCCCTCGGCCGGGAAGTCGCTCCAGCGCATGATTGAGCCGACCGCCAGAAAGCCGATGATGTAGCAGAGTACGATGAAGGCGCCGGAGAGGAAGATGCCGCGCTTGAGGTCACGCTCGGGATCTTCCAGCTCGTCAGCCACTCCGGCCATCGCCTCGACCCCGCCGTAGGCGAAGATGGCGAACACCATAAAGCCGAGGAAGGGGATGATGTCGTTGAAAGCGGCATTGGGAGAGGCAGTCAGCGATGCCTGGGTGAAGGGCTCCTGCAGAGTCATGCCGCTCACCGCGAAGGTGAAGACGCCGCCGACCAGCAGCAACACGTTGAGCGCCACTACGGAGAGGCCGCCGATGGCCGCGACTTTGGCGAAGCGGGCGCTGCCCAGAGTGATGAGCTTGGTGACGGTGGCAACCAGCGCGATGGCGACCACACCCAGAATAAAGGGGCCAAAGTCGATGCCGGTGCCCAGGGTGACCGGGATGACGGTGATGTCGCGGCCAAACAGCATGAAGGAGAGGGGCACCCACATGGAGAGCGCCTTGCCAAACATCCAGATGACGTAAGAGGCGAACCACATGGTCAGACCGATAAAGGCGAATCGGGTCGAGACCGAGTGGCGCATCCAGGTAAAGATGCCGCCCGCCTCTTTGCGAAAGCCGGTGCCGAATTCGATCATCATCAAAATGAACGGGATGAAGAAAAACAGACCGCCGATCACGAACATCGGAATGGCGGCATATCCCATTCGGTAAAAACCGATCCCGATATTAGTGACGCCAAATACCGATGTTAATATCATCAATATAAAGGCGCCCAACTTCAGCTTTTTTGCTGACATATTAAAAACTCCCTGATGGTGCTGGATTTAAAATAATCAAAAATTAAACAGACGAAACCGGACCCATTAATAACGCGGTAGCGCCATGCCATCCTGCTGTGGCGGGCGCGATCGGGTCATCTCTGACCGGGCTGGCTTACCCGTCAGGCGGTCAATGAATGTATGGGCGGAGCGGCATGGTCTGTGCCATGCGCGGTATTGGTCAGCGTTGCCGAAAATTAACTGTGAACGATTTTATCATTAATGCTGCTGGGCAGGTAAGTTTCCCGAATGAAGCTGTGGTTGAAATAAACAGACCTGCCAGTTAATTGATACGTTGCGGATGTAAACATTTACGCCCGGGCCGACACTTATTTCCATTATTGGTATTCGGCATATTTGGCGGAGTGAATTACGCCATCCTGCCTGATAAATACGCACCAATGGCGACAGCGCTTATCCTCCCAGCCGGGTCAGCAGCACGCCGCCGGTAATAATGGCAGCCGCCGTCAGCCGCATGCGCCCGAGCGGCTCTTTCAGCAGCCAAACCGAGAGCAGCATGGCAAACAGCACACTGCTTTCACGCAGCGCTGCGACCACGCCAATGGGGGCTTGGGTCATGGCCCAGATAACAATTCCGTAGGCGAGCAGTGACATGGCACCTCCTGCTATTCCCGCCATCGCATGGCGACGGATCTGGCGCCATGCGTTGCGTTTCTGGTGGACGATCAGCACCAGCAGCATCGCCAGCCCGGTACAGGCAAAGAGCCAGAGGGTGTAGCGTACCGGTTCACCCCCTGCGCGGGCGCCGGCTCCATCCGAGAGGGTATAGGTCGCCGTGAACATGGCCGTGATCAGTGCCGCCCGAACCGCTTTGCTGTCAAGGCGCTGCTGCCCGCCTCGCCAGGCCATCAGCAAGACCCCCATGATCAGCACGCAGGCGCCGATGATGCCGCCGTAACCGGGGTAGTCCCCCAGCAGCAGGGCACTTAACGCCATGGCGAGCAGTGGGGCACTGCCACGGGCCAGCGGATAGATCTGGCCAAAATCGCCCTGATTGTAGGCATGGCTGAGAAACAGGCTGTAACCGATATGGAGCAGGACTGAGAGGCCGAGCCAGGGCAGCTCGGCAGCAGAGGGAAGCCCCATTGGCAGCAGCGCCACAGCGGCGATAAGCCCTGAGAAGATCGCCACCAGTGACACCCCCACCAACCGCTCTTCGCCAATTTTGACCAGCGCATTCCAGCTGGCGTGAAGCAGGGCTGCCAGCAGAACGGCAAAAAAGACGGTGGTGCTCATGGGGAAAGGGCTCTCGGGCGATGGGGGTCAACAGCATACCCGCCCGGAGCCTGATTGGCCGAGATCTTTATCAAGGCTTCGGCTTTTCGGGGCTCGCCTCCTGCGTGGTGGCGTTACCCAGCTGCCCCAGCACCAGTTTGGGATGGGGATCGGTCTGCAGCGGTATATCCTGCAGTGCTGTTCCCTGCTGGTGGCGGTGGATGATCCCGGCGGCCATCTTGCCCAGTGCTTCGTAGCTGCTGATGGTGCCAACGCTGCAGCCGTGCTCGACGAACAGCTCGGCACTGCAGATGGTAGGGATGGCAGCTTCGTTGAGCGCATTCAGCAAACGGGGGGCGATGGAGAGCAGATAGCTGTCTGCGGCCAGAAAGACGATGTCGTTTTTGGCATCCTGTTGCAGACGCTTCAGTTCGTTGTCCAGCCGCCGTGGGTCAGGGGCCATTCGCCAGGTGACCATCTGCCACTGGTAGCGTTTCGCTTCATTGAGCAACATATCGGCCACCAGCAGGGTGTTCTGCTCACGGGGGTTGAAGGGTAGCAGCAGCCGTTTTCCGGTGGCCAGGTGCTCGCTGGCGTTGGCCAGTTGCAGCGCCATCGGCACCATGTTGCTCACCCCAGCCACCATGCTGTTCTGGGCTTTGTCTTCCGAGAGGATGTCTGCCCCGACCGGATCGGAAACCACATTGAAAATCAGTGGCTTGCGGTTGGCCACCAGACTCTTGGTCATGGTGGTGGCGGTGGTGCCAAAAGTGTAGATGTAGTCGTATTCGGCCAGTTTCGGCAGCATCTGCTGGCGCAGCATGGTTGCCAGCGCCGTACGATCCTGATCGGCGTTATAGGTGGTGATGGTGGCCTGATAGCCAAGACGGGTCAGCTCTGCCCGAAAGCCCGCTTCGGCTGCGGTTTCACCGCGCCACAGCACCATGGCGATAGAGAGGGCGTGAGCGGGAAGAGCCAGCAGCAACAGCAGGACGAAAGGCAGCCTGACCATGATCATCTCTCCGGCGATACATCTACTGTTGAGCCTAGGCCACTTTCTCCGGTCGTGAACGACGCCCAGCAAAAAGCGCGATGGCAAGCCATCGCGCTTTGGGGATCCGCAAAACCTCGATTAGAAGTCGTAGCGGGCAGCCAGCTGGAAGTCATCCTTGACGTTGAGCTTGCCGCTCTCCTTGCTGTCCAGATTGTTGATACGGTACTCGCCAATCACCCGCAGGTTCTTGTTGAATTTGTACTGGGCACCCAGGGTGTAGTAGTCCACGTTGTCTTTCTTGATGCCAGCCTTGTCCTGCTCCTGCTTGTTCCACAGGGCCATCAGACCGAAGCCGTTCTCGAAGTTGTAGCCCAGCGCGGCTTCCCAACCGGTGTGATCAGTGCCGGTCGCAAGGAAGTCGCTGCCATCGGCATAGCTCAGGGCGGCGTAGGCGGCCTTGTTGTCGAACTTGGCGGAGATCAGCCACAGCTTGGCATCTTCTTCACCGCTCTTGTCGCGGATACCGACGTTGTAGGCGGTACCCAGTGACAGGTTGAACGGGAAGGTATAGGCCACGGCAGCACCGTAGGCGGCGTCGCTATCCTTGCTGGTGGTCTCTTCGGTGTCACCACCGTCGAACTTGTAGCTGGTGTCGAGCTGGAAGCCATTGAACAGGCCGGAGTATTTCAGCACGGAACCGGCGCGGTTGGTGGCGAAGGTGTCGGTCTTGGCGCCCAGCGCTTCGTTGCCGTAGCCGTCGGAGAGGGAAACATCAGTCCAGTCGGCTAGGAAACCCGGGGCCCCTTTTTGGCGACCGAAGGTCACGGTGCCCCAGTCAGCGCCGACACCGGCGAACGCCAGACGGGTGCGCAGGTTGTCGGAGTTCTCGCTGATGGCCTTCTCGCTGTCATTGATATACATCTGTACTTCGTACTGAGCCAGAGCCTTCAGGCCGCTCTGGATCTGGGTCTCGGCCTTGGCGCCGAAACGGACAAACTGGTTGGCACCCTGTTTGTCGCTGTATTCGCTTTTCGGTTTGCCGCTGGCATCCAGTTCCTTCTTGTCACCAAAGAAGTGGCCAGCGTAGATACGGCCATAGAGATCCAGCATGGAGGTGTCATTTTTGTACACTTCAACGGCTTGAGCCTGGAAGGCTGCGGTGAGAGCCAGTGCCACTACAGTCAGCTTTTTCATCTTAATCCCTTGTGGTGTTGCAAGCTTTTGTTTTGAAAACGGGGTCATGCTAGGCAGCGGGGATGACAGCGGGGTGACAGTTGGATGAAGAGTCGATGGCAATTGGGTTGCAATTGGATGAATTGGCTACATTCTTGCTCGCAGCGGCTACTTTTGTGCGCAAAGGTTTGCCCTTGTGGTAGAATGCCGCCCGTTTTCGAGCTCCATAGGTTGGATATGCGATGAGACGTGAACTGGCAATCGAGTTTTCCCGAGTGACGGAAGCGGCTGCACTGGCTGGCTACAAGTGGCTCGGACGTGGTGACAAGAATATCGCTGATGGGGCGGCCGTAGCGGCCATGCGCCACATTCTCAACCAGATCGAGATCGATGGTGAGATTGTGATCGGCGAAGGTGAAATTGATGAAGCGCCGATGCTCTATATCGGCGAGAAGGTTGGTACCGGACACGGCGACGCGGTGGATATCGCGGTCGATCCCATCGAGGGTACCCGCATGACTGCCATGGGTCAGGCCAACGCGCTGGCCGTGCTGGCGGTGGGCGACAAGGGTTCTTTCCTGAAAGCGCCTGATATGTACATGGAAAAGCTGATCGTCGGCCCCAAGGCCAAAGGCGCCATCGACCTGGATCAGGCTCTCGAGCTGAACCTGAAGTCCGTGGCCAAGGCGCTGGGCAAGCCGCTCTCCCGTCTGACCGTGATTACCCTGGCCAAGCCGCGTCATGACAAGGCAATCAAGGAGATGCAGGGTCTGGGCGTGCGGGTGTTCGCCATTCCTGATGGTGACGTTGCCGCCTCCATCCTCACCTGTCTGCCGGACAGCGAAGTCGACATGCTGTATGGCATCGGCGGCGCACCGGAAGGGGTGATCTCCGCGGCGGTGATCCGCGCGCTGGATGGCGACATGCAGGCCCGTCTGGTGCCGCGTCACCGCGTCAAGGGCGACAGCCCGGAAGTGCGTGCGCTGGGCGAGCAGGAAATTGCCCGCTGCGAAGCGCTGGGCATCGATGTGAACAAGGTGCTCAAGCTGGAAGACATGGCGAAGAATGACAACGTCATCTTCTCCGCTACCGGCATTACCAAGGGTGATCTGCTGGACGGCATCACCAGCGATGGCGTGATGGCGACCACCGAGACTCTGTTGATCCGTGGTAAATCCCGCACCATTCGTCGTATCAAGTCGATCCATTACCTTGAGCGCAAAGACAGCGTGGTGCGCGATATCATCCTGTGATGATGGCTCGCTGAACCGGCTGTGTTGTCTGAAGCCTGATCGCCCGTGCGGTCGGGCTTTTTCTTGTGCGCCAGCTACGTTTGTGCCGCCGCTTCGGCTATGGTGGCTCAGACCATCCCAAAGGAGTGGAGTCTATGGAGTGTCGTAGCGGCTGCGCTGCCTGTTGCATCGCCCCCAGTATCAGCAGTGCCATTCCCGGTATGCCAGATGGCAAACCGGCTGGCGTCCCCTGTATCCAGCTCGATAGCGCCCTTGGCTGCAAGATCTTCGGTCAACCGGAGCGGCCGGCGGTGTGCGGCGGTTTTCGCCCCATGATGGATGTGTGCGGCAGCCACCGTGCCGAGGCTATCTGGCTGATCGGCGAGCTGGAGCGGCTCACCACCTGACGAGGGCAGGGCGAAGAGATAAAAAAAGAGGCCGCATCATGCGGCCTCTCGCGTTTCTGTTTGCCGGGGATCAGACTCCCGCCAGTTCCAGTGCCTGACGATAGTACTCGTTGGCCTTGTTGGTGAGGCGGCGTTTGTCCATCAGCTGGCCGAGAGCGTGATAGGCGGCGGCGCTCGGCGCCCGCTCCACCTCCTGCTCCAGCAGCTTCTGGGCATCGTCCAGCTGACCGGCCAGCAGATAGAGCTGGGCCAGTGCGGTGTCCACCTCCGGTTGCCCCTGCTGTTTTTGCAGCAGCGTCAGCAGCGGCTGGTAGCTGTCGAGTTTCAGCTTGGGCAGGCGAGCCAGCAACTGCGGCATCGGCTGTTTGCGCAGCGCTTCCTGCCACAGGGTGGCGGCCTCGCCGTCGGCACCCAGCTGGCGCAGCAGATCGCCGTAGCAGGCCAGTAGTTCTGGCTCAAGGCGCAGCTTGCGCGGCAGATCCTGCCATACCGCCTTGAGGGTCTCGAGGCTGCTGGCAGCCTGTTGCAGACGACCACACCAGGCCTGTTGCAGCAGATCTTCTTCCTGTTTCGGGGTCAGCTTGCCCACCTTGTGCAGGCTGGGGATAAGGTCGCACAGAGCGCTCCAGTCCTGACGGGCCAGATGCACCTGGCGCAGCTGATCCAGCACCATGGGGTGGCGCGGGTTGAGGGCGTAGACCGACTCCAGCATCGCCAGCGCGGTATCGTACTGGCCCTGCTCGATCTGCAACTGGGTCTGGGTCAGGGTGAGCGCCAGCTCGGCCTTGGGATTCTCCTCCTGCGCTTTTTGCAGGTATTGATCCCGGCGCGCATCGTCACCACGGGCCTGTGCCGCCTTGGCGGCGCTCAGGTAGTTGAGCAGCGGGGTGTCGCTGTTGCTGGCCCCCTTGATCATCAGCTTTTCAGCCTGACTGTAGTGCCCTTCGGCCATTGCCAGGGTGGCGGCGACGGTCTGTTGATTGGCCTTGCGGCGGCGGCGCGAGCCGTACCAGCCGAGGGTCTTGCGGCGCAGGCCGAATACCCGACCCAGCAGCCACTCGACGATCAGCAGGGCGCCGTAGAACAGCACGGCCAGGATCACCGCGCTGGTGACGGAGGATTCGATGGTGTAATTGCCAAGAGCAATCAGCACATAGCCCTTGTTACCGGAGGCTTGCGGGCCAAAGATCAGCCCTGCGACCATCACGGCAACCAGAATGATTATACGGATCATGGTGCCCTCCTCAGCTGCTGGCCAGAATGCGTTGCAGGCGTTCGGTCAGCACCTGCTCCAGCATGGCCTGGGTCTTGAACTGGGCCGGATAGTCGATCTGGATCTGCTCACCCTTGAGCTTGTCGATCTCGCCCTGCATGTAGCGGGTGGCGCTGTTGTCGGTATCGAAATACTGGGTCAGCCAGCGCTGGGCCTTGTCCAGGCTGTCTTCGTAGAGCGCCTGCTGCTCGCGATAGACGGAGAGCTGGGCCTGCAACAGCTTGGTTTTGAGGTTTTCACGCAGGAAGATCTCCTGCTGCGGCGAGAGCAGCGCCTCGACCGCGCCATCGCGGCGACGGATGGTGACGAAGTTCTCGGTGAACTTGACCCAGTTCTTCTTCAGGTTGCTCTCCCACTCGTCGGGATTGGTGCTGACCGCCTGATCCGGCTCGGCTTTGGCTTCCGGCATGCTGACGGTGGAGAGGGGCAGCAGCTCGATCTGGTCGGACAGTGCAGCCAGCTTGAGGGTCAGTCCCTCGCGGTCGATGCGCGGCATCCCCTTGAGCTTGGCGATATCCTCGGCCAGCGCCTTGCGGATCGGCATCAGGCTGGGGTCGTTGAGGGCTGCGATACGCTCGTCGGCATTGCCGAGCAGGGTGATGGCGGAGACGAGGTCATGCTCCAGCCACAGCTTGCGGCCCGCCATCCGTACCAGATACTCGGATTCGGCCAGCATCCAGTCGTTGGGGCGTTTGTCGTTGAGATCCAGTACCCGGTTCTGCAGACCCTGCATCTCCCCCTGCAAGCGCTGCTGGGTTTGATCCAGCGCGGCCAGCTGCTCGGCATCCTTGCTGCTGGTCTGGTCGATCTTGCTCAGGGCGCTGGCCAGCTGCTGCTTGAGCTGGGCCAGTTCAGCCTGCTGGGCCACGGCATTCTTGTGACCGTGCAGATAGAGACCGCCGGTCAGGCCAAGGGCCAGCAGGATGGCGACCCCTCCCAGTACGGCACCGGAGCGGCTCTTGCTGCCATTGACCACAGCGGTCGGCTGGGGTTTGACCTGGGATTCTTGTTGTTCTGTCATTCCATCTTCCTCAGTTCCAGTGCGGCCGTCAGGGCCTGGTTGGATGCACCTTGGGCAATCGTGATATGGATAAAGCCCGCAGCACTGGCCATCTCGGCCACGCGCGGGCTGGGGACCACCAGCAGGCGGTCAAAAAGCCAGGGCCGCTGGTGGTCGGGAACCAGTTCCAGCAGCCGTTGCAGCAGTTCACCACTGGTAATGAGCAGGCTGTCCAGCCCCGCTGCCTGCCAGTGGTGGGTCAATGTGTCCCCGTCCAGCTCGGGGTAGTGGCGCTCATAGGCCGCACAATAGTGCATCAGAGCACCGCGTGAGGCCAGCGTGCTGGCGATGAGATCCCGCCCGCCATTGCCCCGCAGGATCAGTACCCGTTTGCCTGCTATCTGCTGCAGGGCGGGCAGGGCCAGCAGCCCTTCGCTGCGCGGGTCATCCGGGCAACTTGCCGTGATGCCGATGGCTGCAAACGCATCTGCGCTGGCCTGACCCACCGCAAAGTACTCAATATGTGGCCAGGTCTGACCAGTTTGCAACAGAAAATCGTGTGCAAAATGAACGGCATGGATGCTGACGGCGATAACCGCGTCAGCACTGCGCAACAGGTCGGGCAGGAGAGGGAGTTCACTGCCCGCCACGGTTTCCAGCAGCGGGCAGCAGAGTGGTGCATGACCGTGCTGGCGCAGCAACTGCACCAGCTCGGCGGCCTGGGCGGCCGGACGCACCACCAGCGGGGTCATGCGCGGTAGACCTCGGCCAGGATCTCGTCGGCACCGGCGGCCAGCAGGCGCTGGGCCAGTTGCTCGCCGAGGGCCTCACCATCGGCCAGCGAGCCGCGGATCTCGTCACGGATTACCCGGCTGCCATCCGGGCTGCCCACCAGACCGCGCAGCCAGATCTGCTCGCTTTCGACCAGTGCGTAGGCACCGATAGGCACCTGACATCCCCCTTGCAGAGCGCGGTTCATGGCGCGCTCGGTCAGCACCCGGGCGCGGGTCTCGGCGTGCTCCAGCGGCGCCAGCAGAGCGTGCAGCTCAACGTCGTCGAGGCGGCATTCGATGCCGACAGCCCCCTGACCGTTGGCGGGCAGACTCTGCTCCGGCTCGATAAAGGCGGTGATGCGGTGCGCCATCTCCAGTCGTTTCAGACCGGCGGCGGCGAGGATGATGGCGTCGTACTCACCGGCATCCAGCTTGGCGAGGCGGGTGTTGACGTTGCCACGCAGGTCGCGGATCACCAGATCCGGGCGGGCGGCGCGCAGCTGGCACTGGCGGCGCAGGCTGGAGGTGCCGACCACGGCCCCTTGCGGCAGTTCGGCAATGGCCTTGAAACGATTGGAGACGAAGGCGTCGCGGGGATCTTCCCGCTCGCAGATGGTGTGCAGGCCGAGCCCCTCGGGGAACTCCACCGGCACATCTTTCATGGAGTGAACGGCGATATCGGCCCGTCCTTCCAGCATGGCGGTCTCCAGCTCCTTGACGAACAATCCCTTGCCGCCCACTTTGGCCAGCGGGGTATCGAGGATCTTGTCACCCTGAGTGCTCATGGGCACCAGTTCGACCTGCAACTGCGGGTGCAGGGCTTCGAGCCGGTCTTTGACAAAGTTGGCCTGCCACAGGGCCAGCGGGCTCTTGCGAGTGGCAATTTTCAGGGTTCGGGCTGCCATATCAATCAGTTGTTTCATTTTTAGAAGGAAATCGATATTACCACCCTTTGCCCGGGCTTTCATGGCGGAGCCGGCAAAAGCGGGGCCAAGCTCAAAAATGCATGCTGAAAATGATTTTCATTAAGCAAGTAGTGTTGATTAATTCATTGAATGTATTGGAATTTAATGATTTCCCCTGATACTTGATGTGGTCATACCAGAAATAATCTGGCGTTTAGCTGAAGGCTTGTTTACCACCGCTGTTTGCATTGTTAACATGATCACACTTTTTTGACGTATCCCCCTTTTGGTGCGTCATTTTCACTTAGGTGATAGGCAGGGCATTGCAGGAACACATCGATACGCTGGTTGCGCGTTATGACGACATTACCCGTCTCAAGACGCAACGGGCGTTAGGCCTCATGAGTCGCTATGGGCAGCAGGTATTCCAACTGCTGCCTGTCATGCTGCACTTCAATCATCCCCTGCTGCCCGGTTATGTCTCCGGTGATGTCCCTCATGGCATCTGGAGCTTCAGCGCCACCGCCGAGCAGCAAGCCTTTATCGATGACCTCTGTCGCAACGCCAACTGCCAGAGTGGTCTTGCCACCCATGATCGAGCCATTCAGGGGCTCTACTCCATGGGCAGCACCTCCTCCATCGGCCAGTGCTGTCACTCCGATCTTGATATCTGGGTCTGCCACGTGGCCGGTTTGTCGCAGGAGCGGCTCGATCTGCTGGAGCTGAAATGCCAACAACTCTCCAAGTGGGCCGAACAGCGCGGGGTCGATCTCAACTTCTTCCTGATCCCGGAAGACAAGTTCCGCCAGACCAACGATGCCCAGATGCAGGGGGAGAGCTGCGGCAGTGCCCAGCACCTGCTGTTGCTCGACGAGTTCTACCGCAGTGCCATGCGTATCGCAGGCAAACGCTTGATCTGGTATCTGGTGCCCACCGAGTGTGATGATCACTACGATGAGTATGTGAACGAGCTGTTCGAGAGCGGCAAGCTCAAGCAGGACGACTGGCTCGATCTAGGCAGTTTTGACCGTATTCCGGCCGAAGAGTATTTCGGCTCCGCCCTGTGGCAGCTCTACAAGGGGATCGACTCCCCCTACAAGGCGGTGCTCAAGTCGGTGCTGATGGAAGCCTACTCGCACGAGTATCCCAATACCCGCCTGCTGTCGATGATTGGTCGCGACTGGTTCCAGCACAACGAGGGGATGCACTACCGGCTCGACAACTACTGTCTGATGCTGGACAAGGTGACCAACTACCTCAAGTCCATCGGCGACATGGCGCGGCTCGATCTGGTACGCCGCTGCTTCTACCTCAAGGTGTGCGACGGTCTCAGTCATCCCAAGGATGATCACTCCCCCGAGTGGCGCCGCGAGCAGATGAGCCAGCTGGTCTCCTACTGGGGCTGGAGTCAGGACAAACTCTATCAACTCGATCATCGCCACGAGTGGAAGATCGAAGAGGTGAAGATCGCTCACGCCGAGCTGCTGGAAGCCCTGATGCAGAGCTACCGCAACCTGATCCAGTTCGCCCGCCGCAACAACATCAGCGAGTCGATCAACCCGGAAGATATCGGCATTCTGTCGCGCAAACTCTACGCCGCGTTCGAGAGCCTGCCGGGCAAGGTGCAGCGCATCAACCTCAAGATTGCGCCGGATCTCAGCGAGCCGGACCTCAGCTTCGTGCAGGTGCCGCACGGTCGCCTAAATCGCGCCGGCTGGTATCTCTACAAACATTCGCTGGAGCCGGTGGACATCATTGGCCGCGCGCCGCTGGAGTTCAACGGTTACATCAGCAAGCTGGTCTCCTGGGCCTACTTCAACGATCTGTTGACGCCCCAGTCGCGGGTGCACCTGTTCAATCAGGGTTCGGATCTGCACATCGACAATCTGCACCAGTTCTGCCGCGATCTCTCCGGCTGCTTCCCCGAGAAGTACCCGCTGGCCACCAACCTGGCGCTCAGCCGGCCGTGCGAGATCCGCCAGCTCTCCATCTTCCTCAATCTGGAGATGGACCCGACCAGCCACTGGGTCGGTCAGGTGATCGAATTTGACGCCAATACCGTGGATGTCTTCTCGTTCGGCCGCAATCAGGAGTGTCTGGTGGGCTCGGTGGATCTGGTCTACCGCAACTCCTGGAGCGAGATCCGTACCCTGCACTTCCAGGGGGATGAAGCCGTGGTCGATGCCCTCACCACTATCCTCGGCAAGATGCATCAGGATGCCGCCGCCCCCGAGATGATCGAGGTGTTCTGCTACAGCCAGCACTTCCGTTCTCTGGTGCGCTCCCGCTTCCAGACCCTGGTGGCGGAGTGTATCGACCTGCGGCTGGCCCGCGACAAACAGCAGCTGGTCAAGACCATGGCCCTTGGCCGCGAGAAGTACGGCATCTTCTTCGAGCGGCGCGGGGTGTCGGTGAAGAAGCTGGAAAACGCCATCGATTTTTACCGCCACATCTCCCACAACAAGCTGGATCACCTGCCGCTGCGGCTCGACAAGACCCACAGCCAGCATCTGCCGAGCATCGTCGATGCCTACGCCAGCGAAGGATTGGTGCAGTTCTTCTTCGATACCCGTGATGCGGGCACCAACATCTATATCCTCGATGAGGCAAACCGGGTGGAGATCTACCAGCACTTCGCCGGCAACAAGGATGAGCTGGTGGCGGGGGTCAACCGCTTCTATACCTCCAATCACGAGCGGTTCAGCGATGACGGCCAGTTCATCAACTTCAACCTGCCCCAGTACTACGAGATAGTACAAGTGAATGGCGAGCTGGATGTGATCCCCTATCGCAGTCAGGGCACTCTGCGAGAACAGGTGCCGCCCGCTCGAGAAGTGGGCTGACCCGTCAGTTGGAATCGCCATAAAAAACGGCCTGCAGATGCAGGCCGTTTGCTTTATCGGGGTAGCTCAGGCCCCGAGGCGGGCCAGCAGCCAGCTGCGAATGTCGTCGAGCTGCGGACGGCAGATCTCATGACGCATCGGGTACTCGTGCCACTCGGGGGCGAGTCCGGCGCTTTCCAGCCGGTTCTTGGCATCCCAACCGAGCGACAGGCTCACCACATCGTCGTAGATGCCGTGCATGTAGCAGATGGGCAGGGCGCGAGCAGCCTCGCTCATCTCGCCGAGCAATTTGTCGGGGGCTGCCAGATAGGTGGACATGCAGAGCAGGCCCGCCAGCGTTGCCTGATAGCGCAGCGCGGTGAAGGAGGCAATCACCCCGCCCTGAGAGAAACCTGCCAGCACGATATGCTCGGGGGCAAACCCGTCGGCCACCAGCTGACCGAGCAATGCGGCAATCTGGTCGGCCGATTCCCGCACATGGGGCTCCACGGCCCGCTCGGCGGGATCCTCGAAGCTCTTGATGTCGTACCAGCCGCGCATCTTGTAGCCCATGTTGATAGTGATGGGGCGCTCGGGGGCATCCGGCAGCAGGTGACGCACCGGTAGCTCGGCGGGCAGATCCAGCGCGTCTACCAGCGGGGCGAGACCGGCGCCGGAATCACCCAGCCCATGCAGCCAGATCACCGCGTGACTGGCGCCCTGCGGGTGCAGGTCGATCATGGGAACACCACCTCTTCGCCCGCCTGAGCGGTGCAGGATTGGCTCAGCAGCGCCTTGAGCTCGTGGCCGAAGCGGTTGTCGATCCAGATGTCACCCTGCAGTTCGAAGTGGAAGCCGTTCTCGCGGGTGGCGACCCAAATCTGGTGCAGTGGCTCCTGCTTGTTGATGATGACCTTGGTCTTGTTCTCGAAAGAGAGGGTCAATACGCCACCGTTGCGTTCGCAGTCGATATCCGGATACCCCTCGTCGAGCGTGTCTTCCACATATTGGAAAAAGGCGTCGGTCAGGGCGTGATACTCGTGATCCTTCATCGGTTTATCCTGTTGCTTTTAACAATGTGAGTGCGATTATAGAGGGCCAAAAATTTTTTCGCAGCGAACCATTATGATCACCCAGTTCACCAAGTGTCTGCTTGCCACTCTTCTGTCCCTCGGATTGGCCGCGTGCGGTCTGAAGGGGCCGCTCTATATGCCGCCCCCCGAGCAGCCACAGAGCCAGAGTACACCGCAAGCAGCACCGCCTGCGATCACTGAGGCTGCCACCGAGGCCGCGCCGCACTAATGCCGCACCCATTCTAGGAAGGAACCGCCCCCTTGGATCACTTTAACTACGACGCCGACGGCCAGCTTCAGGCCGAGCAAACCTCGCTGCAACAGCTTGCCGAGCAGTACGGTACCCCGCTTTACGTCTACTCCCGTGCGACCCTCGAGCGCCACTGGCACGCCTTCGACAAGGCTGCTGGCGATATTCCCCATCTGATCTGCTATGCGGTGAAGGCCAACTCCAATCTGGCGCTGCTCAACCTGCTGGCCCGTCTGGGCTCGGGGTTTGACATCGTCTCCGGTGGCGAGCTGTCGCGGGTTCTTGCGGCGGGCGGTGATCCGGCCAAGGTGGTCTTTTCAGGCGTGGCCAAGAGTGAAGCGGAGATGCGCCTGGCGCTGGATAAAGAGATCCTCTGCTTCAATCTGGAGTCGGAGGCCGAGCTGGAGCGCCTCAATCGGGTGGCGGGCAGTATGGGCAAGAAGGCTCGCGTCTCGGTTCGGGTCAATCCGGATATCGATGCCGGTACTCACCCCTATATCTCCACTGGCCTCAAGCAGAACAAGTTCGGCATTCCCATCGAGCTGGCGCCAGCCATCTATCGCAAGGCGGCCGCGATGGCGAACATCGAGATCGTCGGGGTAGATTGCCATATCGGCTCGCAACTCACTGAATTGAATCCCTTTATGGAAGCGGCTGACAAGTTGCTGCGGCTGATCGACGGTCTGGCTGCAGAAGGCATTCATATCCACCATCTGGACGTGGGGGGCGGCCTTGGGGTCAACTACGGTTCCGAGCAGCCACCCCATCCGACCGAGTATGCCGAAGCGCTCAAGCAGAAGCTGGCGGGCCGGGATCTGACCCTGCTGTTCGAGCCGGGCCGTGCCATCGTCGCCAATGCCGGTGTGCTGCTGACCCGGGTCGAGTACCTGAAGCCGGGCGAGACCCGCAACTTCGCGCTGATCGATGCCGGCATGAACGACATGCTGCGCCCCTCGCTCTACGGCGCCTGGATGAACATCATCGAAGTGGATAGTCGTGCCGGCCATGCTCCCGCGCTCTATGACGTGGTGGGCCCGGTGTGCGAGACCGGTGACTTCCTCGGCAAGGAGCGCACCCTGGCGATTGCCGAGGGGTCGCTGCTGGCGGTGCGTTCGGCCGGTGCCTACGGCTTTACCATGTCATCCAACTACAACACCCGTCCGCGGGCAGCCGAAGTGCTGGTGGATGGTGCCGAGGCGCACCTGATCCGCGAGCGTGAGCAGTTGGCCGATCTCTGGCGCGGTGAGCACCTGCTGCCCTGATGCAGTAGATAGAGACGACAGAATTTTACAGCCCTGACAGCACAGGAATGCACGATGTGGATAGATTGTTCCAGGATGCATGGGGCTTTGGACAACGACTTCATGGCGCTTGGCGACCCTTGGTTCGGTGAATTTTTACAGCCCTAACAGCACAGGAATGCACGATGTTGATAGATTTTTCCAAGATGCATGGCTTGGGCAACGACTTCATGGTGGTGGATGGCGTCACCCAGAAGGTATTTTTCAGCAATGACGTCATCAAGAAGCTGGCAGATCGCCACTTCGGGATCGGCTTTGACCAGCTGCTGCTGGTGGAGCCGCCCTATGACCCTGAACTCGACTTTCACTATCGCATTTTCAATGCCGATGGCAGCGAGGTGGAGCAGTGCGGCAACGGCGCCCGCTGTTTTGCCCGTTTCGTGCGTCTCAAGGGGCTGATCAACCGGGATCGCATCGCGGTCAGCACAGCCCGGGGTCGCATCGTGTTGCAGCTGGAGGGGGAGAACCAGGTCACGGTCAACATGGGGGTGCCCCAGTTTGAGCCGGGCAAGATCCCGTTCCGGGCCCAGAAGGCAGAGAAAACCTATCTGCTGCGGGCGCAGGAGCATACCGTGATGTGTGGTGTGGTCTCCATGGGCAATCCCCACTGCGTCATCGAGGTGCCTTCGGTCGCCGATGCACCGGTCGAGACGCTCGGTGCCATCATGGAGCGCCACGAGCGTTTTCCCGAGCGGGTCAACGTCGGCTTCATGGAGATGGTCAATGCTACCGAGATCAAACTGCGTGTATTCGAGCGGGGCTGTGGCGAGACCCTGGCCTGCGGCACCGGTGCCTGTGCGGCGGCGGTGATTGGCATCAGTCAGGGCAAGCTCAAGGAGCGGGTCACCGTCAGTCTGCCGGGCGGCAAGCTGACCATCGCCTGGAAGGGGCCGGGCCAGCCGGTCTACATGACAGGCCCCGCCGAGCATGTGTTTGACGGCCAGATAGAGGTTTAGCCGATAAAGGTTCAGGTACGGGGGGCGCTGGCCCCCTTTGCCCATGATGTCGGGGCAGCAAGCCCCATTTCTCTGATGGATCAACCAATTTATGAGCGAACTCAAACGGCAGGAGCAATCGGTGGATGAAGCCACTGTGCTGGAGTACCTGGCCCGTTATCCCGAGTTTTTCCAACGCCATGCCGCCGTGCTGGACCGGATCCGCATTCCCCATGAACGCAAAGGGTCGGTCTCGCTGGTTGAGCGCCAGCTGGAGCGGCAGCGCGAGCGGATCGAACAGCTGGAGCAGGAGATCACCGAATTGATGGGGATCGCCAGCGAGAACGAACGGATCTTCCGGGTCTATGCCGATCTCTACGGCGAGCTGTACGGTTGCCAGACCCTGTTCGAAGTGAGTGCCGTGATGGGCAAGGCCTTTGTCCAGCGGCTGCGCCTGACCGGGCTGCGGCTCTGGCTCAATCCCAAGAAGTTTGCCCTGAGCGGGCCCGAGCAGCGTTTTCTGGCGCAGGGCAAGCAGCTCGAATCCCTGCTGGGTCAGCGTTTGCCGGGGCAGGATTACTACTTTGGCCGCCTGAGCCAGAGCGAGAAGCAGGCGCTGTTTGGCCACGATGTGCTGGTCAACTCGGTGGCCCTGATGCGGCTCGGCGATCTCGGTGTGCTGGCCTTCGCCAGCTCGGATCCCGGCCACTTTACTCCCCACAACGACACCCTGCTGCTGGGCCAACTGGGGCGCCTGCTGCAACTGCGTCTGCCCGAGTTGACTCATGGCTAGAACACCGGCCAAGGCGCCTGCCAAAGCACCCGTCATCGCACCGCCACTGCCTGCGGCACTGGCGGACGAGCTGGCGGCCTTTATCGAATACCTGAGGGTCGAGCGTCAGCTCAGCCCTCATACCCGCAATAACTATCAAGCCCATCTGGAGGCGATGACCGCCGAGCTGGTGACGCTGGGTCTGGCTGACTGGGGCCTACTCGAGGCGAGTCAGGTGCGTACTCTGGTGACCAGGATGCACAAGGTGGGCCTTGCTCCTCGTTCCCTTGCCACCAAGCTCTCTGCCCTGCGCAGCTTTTGCGACTGGCAGGTGCGGCAGGGGCGGCTGACCGCCAATCCGGCCCGCGGCATCGTCACTCCAAAACAGGGACGACCGCTGCCGAAAAACCTCGATGTGGACGAGATGTACCAGCTGCTCAATATCACCGACGAGCAGGATCCGCTGGCGGTGCGGGATCGCGCCATCATGGAGCTGATGTACTCCTCAGGGCTGCGCCTTGCCGAGCTGGTGGGGATCAATCTGGTGGATCTGAAGCTCGATGACCGTCAGCTCAAGGTGACCGGCAAGGGCTCGCGGGAGCGGGTGCTGCCGATCGGCCGGATGGCGGTCGAGTGGCTGCAGAAATGGCTCAAGGTGCGCCCGCTGCTGGCCGGGGACGAGAGCGAGGCGCTGTTTGTCTCCAGCCGCAAGCAGCGGCTGTCGGCCCGCTCGGTGCAGGCCCGCCTCGATGGCTGGGGCAACAAGCAGGCGCTCAACGCCCACGTCCATCCCCACAAGCTGCGCCACAGCTTTGCCACCCATATGCTGGAGTCCTCCGGCGATCTGCGGGCGGTGCAGGAGCTGCTGGGACACGCCGATCTCTCCACCACCCAGATCTATACCCACCTCGACTTTCAGCATCTGGCCAAGGTTTACGACAGCGCCCACCCAAGGGCCAAGCGTGACCCGGATGCGCAGGACGATGAATAACGGGCCCCGAGTCCCGTTGCAGAGGAGAGTCCATGCACTTCTATCGCCGCTGGCAGCCGGTTGCTGCCATCTCGTTTGACCTCGATGACACCCTCTATGATAACGGCCCCGCCATCGTGCGCGCCGAGCAGTGGATGCTGAGCCATCTGCGCAGCGAATATCTGGCCACCGCCATGCTCGACAAGCCGCGCTGGCTGGAACTCAAGCGCAGTGTGCTGAACAGCTCCCCCGAGCTGCGCCACGATGTCAGCCTGGCGCGCCAGCAGACCATCCGCGCCGCCATGGTCGCGGGGGGCATGGCTGACCAGCAGGCCAGCCGCGAGGCGGAGCAGGTGTTTGCTGCGTTTCTGGCAGAGCGCTCGAAGATCGAGGTGAGCGAGTCAACCCATCGGCTGCTGGCCAGACTGGCCGAGCGCTACCCGCTGGTGGTCATCACCAACGGCAATCTGGATCTGGCGCAGGCAGGGCTTGAGCCCTATTTCACTCTGGTCTGCAAGGCGGGGGCGGGCGCCAGAATGAAACCGGCGCCGGATATGTTTGAGCAGACTCGTAGCGCCCTCAAGCTGCCAGCGGAGCGGATCCTCCATGTGGGGGATCATCCCGAGACCGATGTGCTGGGGGCCCGCTTGCACGGCTTTCGCGCCGCCTGGCTCAACGAGCGGCAGCAACCGTGGCAACAGCTGCAACTGTTGCCGGACGTGGAGCTGACGGCGCTGGAGGAGCTGGCCGAGCTGCTGCTCTGATGGCGCTGGCGGGTGGCTATGCTCAGGCGGCAATGGCTGTCAGCGAATAGCGATGTATGGCAAGGGGTTACGACCGCTATTTGCGGCAAACCAGCCCGAGCAGGGTGTAGCGGTCGCGCTGGTTGACGCGACAGTAACTGATGCCGACGGGCAGCGCCTGCTGCAGGGTGATGGCGCTGTTCTGATAGCGGCAGACCAGATAGAGGGGGCTCAGGCTGCTATCGAGCTGGCTCCAGTAGTGGATCTCGTCGTTGTCGCCATTATCCGGTTTGAGCTGGGCCAGCTCGGCTGGATCACCGTCGAACAGGGCCAGATTATCGAGCCGGTGGCTGAGGGTTTCGTCCGGTTTGCCATCGTCATCGCGGGTGAACGCCTGCCAGCCCTGCTGCGGGGTTAGCAACTGCTGGCGAGTCTCGATGGTGGCAGGGCAATCAAATTGCAGGCTGGCGGCAAGGGCCAGGGTGGTCAGTAACATGGCCGCGGTTCTCTCTTCACGTCCTCACTATCGCGCCATGTTACGTCATCTTCCACCGAACAGCTTCATCAGTTTATCAAGCAGATCAAGCTGTTGTGGTGGCTGTTTCATGGCTTCCGCCTCCCGCTCCAGCAGCGCCCGCTGCTCCTGCTGGCGGGCGCTCAGCACCCGATAGAGAGGCTCGACCAGCGCCTCGCGCTGCATCACCAGCTCCTGAAACATTGCCTGATTGATGCGATAGGTTTCGACGGTGGCTACCGCCCGTACCGTGAAGGAG
Source organism: Aeromonas sp. Lyrl_2 (assembly GCF_051948815.1). Classification (NCBI taxonomy): domain Bacteria; kingdom Pseudomonadati; phylum Pseudomonadota; class Gammaproteobacteria; order Aeromonadales; family Aeromonadaceae; genus Aeromonas; species Aeromonas sp. Lyrl_2. The sequence continues at coordinate 172,536 of NZ_JAYJLJ010000004.1, read as the reverse complement.
CTGGGCTCCCCGGTGAGCAGGCTCAGTTCGCCAAAGAAGTCTCCCGCGTTGAGCGTACCAAGCTTCAGCTCTCGCCCTTCGACATTGACCACCATCTCGGCCTCCCCTTTGACCAGCACGAACAGCCAGCTGGAGACGTCCCCCTGCTCCAGCATGATGTCGCCGCTGACGAAGGGAGCAAACTTCACCTGATCGGCCAGCTGAAGCAGCTCATTCTCCTGCAACATGGCAAACAGCGGCAGCTTGCGCAGGGTATCGGTTCGTTCGGCGGTGTGGCGCTTGTGGCGGGCATCCAGATGCTGCTTCTCCTTGGCCATAAAGACGTTGAAGATCGGCGGGGTGAGGCGGCGATCGTTGCGGCGCAGGGCGGCATCGATCAGGCTGCGCACCATGGAGTCGGTCGGATCGTCGCGAGCCAGGTCGGTCAGCCAGTAGCGCACTGCATAGCGGGCAATCCCACCCTCGACATTCATCAACAGGCAGTCCGGTTGCGGATGCTTGGCGACGCAGGGGAGCTTGGTCTCCCGCAGGGATTTCTCGATCAGCGCGATGATCTGGGTCGGCAGGGTATCCAGGGTCAGATCGAACCAGACCCAGCGCCGCCACTGCAAGGGTTCGCCACGGCGGCGCCCGAGCACGGTGAAGCGCTGTTTGAGCAGGTGGCTGTTGGGGATGACGACTGTCTCCCAGTTGCGGGTCTCGATGGTGGTGGCACGCCAGTTGATCTCTACCACCCGGCCCTGGGTGGTGTCGACTTGCAGCCAGTCACCGATGGCGATGGAGTTGTCGAGCTGAATGGAGACCCCGGCCAGCAGGTTGCCCAGGGTGTCCTGCATGGCGAAGGCGATGACCGCAGTGATTACCGCGGAGGTAGTGACTATCTCCCCGAGCGCCATGCCGGAGGCGTAGAGGCGAAACAGACCCCAGCCGATATAGCCGATGGTGATGACGATATCGGCGATGATCCGCGGGATCCGCACATGGCAGAGGGGGAGCAGAAACTCGAACAGCAGGATCCCCCATATCTTGACCAGTATCAGGCCGGCCAAGAGGGTGGAGATCTCGATCAGCAATTGATGGGGCAGCGGCAGTTTGAACCAGCCCCCTTCCAGCTGGATCAGCAGGATCACCACCGCGCTTATCATCACGAAACTGAGCTCGGAGAGCAGCTCCCGTCGCTGTCCCGGACGGCGCCAGAAGTGGAGCAGCATCAGGGAGAGGGTGAGCAGGGTCCAGAACGGGTGTTCGCCAATCCAGATCAGCGTCGGTAGCGCGGTGAGGTTTTCGCCAGCCATAGCAGCACCTTATTGTGGTTTTATTTCCAGCATAGCTGCTGCGGCGCGGGGAAATGGTGCGTTGGGGCGGCAATTTATTTATCCTGTGCAGAACCGGGCAAAGGAGTGCGATTGAGTGAAATTTTCAAAGAAAATCATCTGTTTGATGGCTCTGTTTCCATTGGCTGGCTGCGACCTGCTGGCCGAGAAGTATCGGGTCGAATTCCGGGATGGCTCCTGGCGTGAAATAGCCATTACCCCCTTCTCCAGCGAGGCGCGCTGGCGTGAGGGGTGTGCCACCGGCGAGGTGCTGAGCGACATGAAGGTGCCCATCAAGCGGGGTGACACGGTCAATGGCCGCGAGCAGCTGCTGATCGGCGGCGAGAAGTTCGAGCTGGATGACAACAACCTCTACCGCAGCAACGGCATGGTGTTTGGTCATTCGCCTGACCATATCCAGCGCGGGCTCAAGGGGATGGATATCTGTCGCACCTTGCGCCCCGAGCGAGGTGGACTGCCCAAGCTCAAGGCGCGCGGGTTTGGCGACTGAATCGATGAGGGATTAACTCGCTGCCATCAATGCACAACGCTGGCGGCAGGCATCGCCAAAGGCTTGAAAGATCTTGATGGAGTGGGGGTTTTCATTGGCTTTCCACTCCGGATGCCACTGCACTGCCAGCAAAAAGGGTGACAGTGCGGGAGCATGAAGTGCCTCGATCAGCCCATCTTCGGCGTGGGCCAACGGCTCCAGACCCTTCCCCAACCGGTTGATGCCCTGCCCATGCAGGGAGTTGACCGGAATCTGTTCTTCCCCCATCAGTTCGGCAAACCAGCTGCCCGGCAGCAGTTTGATCTGATGGCTCGGCCCATACTGCTCGTCGACCGGATCGTCGGCATCCTCCCGGTGATCGTCATAACCCGGCTCGTTATAGACCTTCTGATGGATGTCTCCCCCCAGCGCCACGTTGATCTCCTGCATTCCGCGGCAGATACCGAGGATCGGCAAGCCACGGGCGAGCGCCCCCTTGATGAGGGGCAGATCGAACAGGTCGCGATCCCTGTCCTGCTGTTTCTCCGGCGTGAGGTTCTCCTGACCGTAGAGGGCCGGATCGATATTGGAACCGGCGCCGCTCAGATAGACCCCATCGGCGAGATCCAGATACTGCTCCAGATCGGCGGTGCCGCAGCAGGTGGGTACCAGCAGCGGGACGCAGCCGCTTATCTCCACCAGCGGCATGATGTATTTGTGGGTCATCACCTGATAGGCGTGGCCGTTGCGGGGCTGGGCGCCCATGGTCATCAGCACCACAGGTTTACGGGGAGCGGGAGGCTGGGGATTTGGCATAGGGCACCTTGATTATCCTTGGCGTTGAAGTCTCATCCTGCGCCTTGGGCAGGCCCTTGCAAACCGGCAGGGCAAGGGCATGCCTCAAGGCATGGTCATGGGATCCCGCGTCGGGCCGGGTGACAGAATCGTTGGTCAGCCTGGGCAGCGACAGCCTGGATCCTCTCTTCAGTCTGCCAAGGCCGTTCAATATGTCAAACAAAATGATACCAAATTGTTAACGCGTCTGTTTTGGTCTGCTCTGAAGCGATGATTTAACGGGGTTGTTGAGATGGGCCGTTATGGCTGGGGTAGCAAAATGGTGGATATATTAAACGCGCAGGGCTGGCGGGGGATGTGGAGAGGAAAAGGCATCAATAGAAGCACGCCTCCCCGAGGGGAGGCGTGTTTCGGGGATCACAGCAGGTCTTCGATCTCGCCGCGCAGATACTGGTACATCTCGCGATAGGCGACCGGCGGTTTGTTCAGCTCCCGCTCCTGGTTGGCGGAGCGGATCAGCTGGCGCAGCTTCTGGCGATCCAGCTCGTGGAACTGGGACATCAGCTCGTTGAGGGCGCTGTCACCTTCGGTGATCAGGCGCTCGCGCCACTGCTCCAGCCGATGCAGGCGTGCATTCACGGTGGAGTGACGGTTCTTGATGATGGAGAGCGCTTCGGCAATCGGCTCGATATCGCGGCTGCGCATCAGGCGGCCGATGAACTGCAGATGGCGACGGAAGGACTCATCCTTCTTCGGCTTCAGTTTGCGACCCAGCTCGACCGCTTCTGCAAGTTCTTCATCCAACGGGATTTTTTCCAGCTCGCTGTGGCTGAGGGAGACGATCTCTTCCCCCATTTTCTGCAATGCTTCGGCATCGCGCTTGAGCTGGCTCTTGCTGGGGCCCCAGTCTTCGAACTCGTTGTCGTCTTGATATTGACTCATCGGTCTCTTGATTCCTGTCATTCACGTTTGGCGGATATGTTACCAGCTTCTCCCGCTGGGCGCAGGGGTCTGATATGCTTACCCCCCTTTCCTTCTTTCATACAGATGTGAGTTATGGATCAGCAAGACCAAATCCGCCAGGATCAAGCCCATCTCGAGGCCGTGGTTGCCGAAGCCCTGGAGATAGCCAAAGGACTGGGCGCCTCGCTGGCCGAAGTCTCCATCAGCAAGCAGACCGGGTTGTCGGTGAACACCCGGGGTTGTGAACTGGAAAGCATTGAATTCAATAAGGATGGCGCCCTCGGCATCGCTGTCTATCGCGATGGTTGCAAGGGATCTTCCTCGACCACCGATCTGAGCAAACCCGCCATTCGTGCCGCCGTTGAAGCGGCCATCGAGATTGCCCGCCACACCTCGGCCGATGATTGCGCCGGTCTGGCGGACGCCGAGCTGCTGGCTTGGGATGCCCCCGACCTGCAACTGTGCCACCAAATCGAACTGGATCCCCAGCGCGGGATCGAGCTGGCTATCGAGTGCGAACGGCTGGCGCTTGGTCGCGATGCCCGCATCAAGCACTCCGACGGCGCCGGTTTCTCCAGCCATCTTGGCATCAAGGTCTATGGCAACAGCCACGGCTTCGTCAAAGGCTACGCGGCGTCGCGCAACTCTCTGAGCTGTGTGCTGATCGGCGAGCAGGATGGCGACATGCAGCGTGATTACGGCTACTCCTCCAGCCGTACCCTCGACGGGCTCTGGAGCCCGCAGCGCATTGCCGACGAAGCCGTTGAGCGTACCGTCTCCCGCCTCGGCGCCCGCAAGATCTCTACCCGCCATGCGCCTGTGCTGTTCCACCCAGACACAGCCTCCGGTCTGTGGGGCCATCTGGTGATGGCCATCAGCGGTGGCAACCTCTATCGCAAGTCGAGCTTCCTGCTCGACAAATTGGGCAAGCAGATCCTGCCAGAGTGGCTCACCATTCAGGAGTTCCCCCACCTGCTGGGCGGGCTCGCCAGTACCCCGTTCGATGGCGAAGGGGTGCGTACCCGCGACATGGATATCATCCGTAACGGCGAGCTGATGAGCTGGCTGCTTACCTCCTACTCTGCCCGCAAGCTGGGGCTGACCACTACGGGTCACGCAGGTGGCATCCACAACTGGCAGGTCTCCAATACCGGCCAGGATTTTCAGGGCATGCTGAAAGAGATGGGCACCGGTCTGCTGGTGACCGAGCTGATGGGGCAGGGGGTCAATATCGTCAATGGCGACTACTCCCGCGGCGCTGCCGGTTTCTGGGTTGAGAATGGCGAAATAGCCTATCCGGTCGAGGAGATCACCATCGCCGGCAATCTGGCCGAGATGTTCAGCCATATCGTGGCGGTGGGTCGTGACGAGGATGAGCGCTCCAGCCTCAAGACCGGCTCGGTGCTGGTAGAGAATATGAAGCTGGCGGGCCACTGATCCCGGTTTCAACAGAACCGAAACCATGAAAAAGGCCCCCTCGCCAACGCGAGGGGGCCTTTTTATCGGCCAGCGATCAGGGTGCTATCAGCCCTTGATGCGTTCGATGCGGCCACCCAGACCCTGCAGCTTCTGCTCGATGTCTTCGTAGCCACGGTCGATGTGATAGATACGGTCGACGATAGTGGAGCCTTCGGCCACGAAGCCGGCCAGCACCAGACTGGCGGAGGCGCGCAGATCGGTCGCCATCACCTGGGCTCCCTTGAGTTGCTCGGTGTCACGGCAGATGGCTACGTTGCCCTGCAGTTCGATGTCTGCGCCCATCCGTACCAGTTCGGGAACGTGCATGAAGCGGTTCTCGAAGATGGTCTCGGTGACCATGCCGGTGCCTTTGGCTACGGCGTTCAGCACAGTGAACTGTGCCTGCATGTCGGTCGGGAAGGCCGGGTAGGGGGCAGTCTTGATGGTGACCGGCTTGAGGGTGCGGCCAGTCATGTCGAGGGTGATCCAGTCTTCACCCTTCTCAATCAGGGCGCCAGCCTCTTCCAGCTTGACCAGTACCGCTTCCAGCAGGGTCGGGTCTGTCTTGCGGCAGGTGATCTTGCCGCCGGTGACCGCTGCGCCAACCAGGAAGGTTCCGGTTTCGATGCGGTCAGGCTGCACGCTGTAGTTGCCGCCGTGCAGACGCTCGACACCGTCGATGGTCAGGGTGTCGGTGCCCGCGCCCTGAATCTTGGCACCCAGGGTATTGAGGAAGTTGGCCAGATCGACCACTTCCGGCTCGCGCGCGGCGTTTTCGATCACGGTGCGGCCATCAGCCAGGGTGGCGGCCATCATCAGGTTTTCGGTACCGGTCACGGAGACCATATCCATCAGGATGTGGGCACCTTTCAGGCGACCATCGACACGGGCCTTGATGTAACCATCTTCGATGGTGATCTTGGCGCCCATCAGCTCCAGGCCGTGGACGTGCAGGTTGACCGGACGGGCACCGATGGCGCAGCCGCCGGGCAGGGAGACGTCAGCCGCGCCGAAACGGGCGGCCAGCGGACCCAGCGCCAGAATGGAGGCGCGCATGGTCTTCACCAGCTCGTAGGGAGCGACATGGTTGTTCACCGCACCGGTCAGCACGGTGACGTTGCCGTTGACCTTGGTGGTCGCGCCCAGCATCTCCAGCAGCTTGATGGTGGTGCCCACATCTTTCAGGCGCGGCACGTTGGAGAGGTGTACCTCTTCATCACAGAGCAGGGTCGCGAACAGGATCGGCAGGGCAGCGTTTTTGGCGCCGGAGATGGTCACTTCGCCGTTGAGAGTACAACGACCATCGATTTTGAATTTGTCCATTTTTACTTCGTTACCAAATCAGGAGGGCAATAGGAATTTACGTTCGCGTTTCCACTCGGCGTCGGTGAACGCCTTGATGGAGAGGGCGTGAATGGCGTTGCTGGCGATCTTGTCCATCAGCGGGGCATAGATGGCCTGCTGCTTCTTGACCCGGCTCATGCCGTCAAACATGTCACCGACGGCGATCACTTGGTAGTGACTACCGTCCCCTTTGACATGGACTTCGGACAATGGCAGAGCCTCAAGGAGTATCGCTTCAATTTCAGAGACTTGCATTATGCGTCCTCAGTTGTGAGCGGGGTTGACTGAAACAGCCCGGCCACCCCGTAGAGGTTGGCCAGGGTATAGAAATCACTGGAGGCGCCCACCAGTTGCGGTGTGGCGCCTCGCGCTAATACGGCTTTGGCCCATTTGACCAGCAGGGCCAGTCCGGCAGAGTCGAGGGTGGTGACGCCGCCGAGCTCGAGCTGGTCGTCCTGCCACCATTCGGCGCGGCGTTGCCACAGGTCATTGACCTGTGGCGCCTGCAGCTCACCGCTGAGAGTCATGGTTTGAGTACCAGCGGCTTGGCGTTGTGTTCGCGCAACTGGGCGATCACCGCATCGATGCCGTTCTGGCGGATCAAACCGCCGAGCTCGCTCTGCTTGGCGGAGAGCAGGCTGATCCCCTCGGCCACCATGTCAAAGGCTTTCCATTCGCCGGTCTTGTTGTTCTTGCGCAGCTTGAACTCGAGGAAGATGTCCGGCTTGCCGGCCTCTTTCACGCTGACGTTGACGGCGGTGATATTGCCGCTGGGAGCTTTGCCCGGCTCGACCTTGACGGTCTGCTTGTCAAAATGGGCCAGCGCATCTGCGTAGGAGCTCACCATGTACTCGGTGAACACCTCGACGAAGGCATTGCGCTGCGCTTCGGTGGTCTCTTTAATCTGGTTGCCAAGCACCTTGTAGGCGGCGAAGCGGTTGTCCACATAGGGCAGCAGCTCTTCGCGGATGATCACCCGCAGGTGATCCGGATTGCTTTTCACCTGGGCCTGATCGGCTTTCAGGCGGGCAAAGGTCTGCTTGGCAGCCTGATCCACCAGCGCGTTGGGGTCGGTGGCATCGACTGCGGCCTGGGCAGACAGGGAAAAGAGCATGCTGGTCATCAGACCCAGCAGCAGGGCGATTTTCTTGAACATGGTTACTCCTTCTTGCTGTCTGATTTGCTGTCGGAGGATTGGCTGTAGAGGAACTTGCCAATCAGATCTTCCAGCACGATGGCGGACTTGGTGTCTTCAATCAGGTCGCCATCCTTGAGCATCTCGGTGCCCATCTCCTCATCGCTGAAGCCGGGGGCCAGACCGATGTACTGCTCGCCGAGCAGACCGGAGGTGAGGATGGAGAGGGAGCTGGTATCGGCAAACTCGCCAGCGCTCTTTTGCATCATCAGGGTTACTTCGGGCACCTGGGTTTTCGGGTCCAGTACGATGTCGCTGACCCGACCAACCACCACGCCGCCGACCTTGACCGGCGAACGGACTTTCAGGCCGCCGATATTATCGAAATGCGCGCGCAGGGTATAGGTTTCTCCTTCCGGTTTGAAGCTCAAACCGGCCACTTGCAGGGCCAGTGCCAGAATGGCACCGATGCCAGCCAGCATGAAGGTGCCGACCAGGAATTCTACTTTGCTGAACTTCATCTTTACCTTATCCAAACATGACTGCAGTGAGTATAAAATCCAGGCCGAGCACGGCGAGGGATGAGTGGACCACGGTACGGGTCGTGGCCTGACTGATCCCGGCCGAGGTCGGCTTGGCATCATAGCCGTTAAAGAGCGCAATCCAGGTGACCACCAGGGCGAAAATCAGGCTCTTGATGGCGCCCTGCATGATGTCTTCATGCCAGTCGACGGAGGCCTGCATGGCAGACCAGAAGCCCCCTTCGTCCACGCCGAGCCAGTCCACACCGACCAGCTTGCCGCCGAAGATACCGATCAGGCTGAACATAAAGGCCAGCAGCGGCATGCTGATGACGCCAGCCCAGAAGCGGGGGGCCACCACCCGACGCAGCGGGTCGACCGCCATCATCTCGAGGCTTGAAAGCTGCTCGGTGGCCTTCATCAGGCCAATTTCAGCGGTCAGGGCCGAACCGGCACGGCCGGCAAACAGCAGTGCCGTGACCACAGGCCCCAGCTCCCGCAGCAGGGAGAGGGAGACCAGCGGTCCCAGGCTCTGCTCGGCGCCGAAATCCTTCAATACGTTGTAACCCTGCAGCGAGAGCACCATGCCGATGAACAGGCCGGAGACCAGAATGATGGCCACCGACTGTACGCCCACCACATACAACTGCTGGACAAGCAGCGGGAAGTGCTTGCGCGGCTCGGGTTTGCCCGCCAGCGCATGGAACAACATGATGGTGGCGCGACCAACGGAGCTGATAAACCGCACTCCGACCCGCCCCAGCTTGCTTATTTGACTTATTAACATCAGAGATCCTGTAGCAGATCGCCTGCCGGAAAATGAAACGGAACAGGACCATCGGGCAATCCTTTGAGGAACTGCTCGACTTCGGGATTGTGCTCCTCGCGCAGCTGGTCCGGCGTGCCGTGCGCCACCACCTTGCGATTGGCAATGATGTAGGCGTAATCGGCGATGCTCAGCACCTCTTTCACATCGTGGGTGACGATGACGGAGGTGATACCGAGGGCATCGTTCAGCTCCTTGATCAGCTTGACCAGCACCGCCATGGTGATGGGGTCCTGCCCGACGAACGGCTCGTCATACATGATGAGGTCGGGGTCAAGGGCGATGGCCCGAGCCAGCGCCGCCCGGCGCGCCATGCCGCCGGAGAGCTCGGAGGGCATCAGTTTCGCCGCGCCGCGCAAGCCCACCGCCTGCAGCTTCATCATGACGATGGTGTGGATCAGCTCCTCCGGCAGGCCGGAGTGCTCTCGCAGCGGGAAGGCCACGTTGTCGTAGACCGTCATGCCGGTAAACAGGGCGCCGCTCTGGAACAGCATGCTCATCCGCTTGCGCACTTCATAGAGGCGCGAGCGGGAGAGGGTGGGGATATCTTCCCCGTCAAACAGAATGTGACCGGACTCCGGTTTGAGCTGGCCACCGATCAGCCGCAGCAGGGTGGTTTTACCGATGCCGCTCGGGCCCATGACGGCGGTCACCTTGCCACGAGGAATGGTCAGGTTGATCCCGTCATACAACAGCCGATCTCCGTGACTGAAGGTCAGATCGGAGATGGTGATCAGGTCATTGTTCAAACAATTGTCCATCCGGTGTAAATGAGGTGCGAATTTTATGGGGTAGTCTAGGTCTAAGCAACAGCAAGGAACAACTATTGAACAGGCTGCAAGCCCATTTGCACGACAGTTTTCTGTAACAAAGTGCGTCATCGAGAGCGGGACTTGCCATCCGATTCGCTTATCCGGGCAGACTTTTTTATAATCCCGCAGCTAATTTCGGCCCGGAGCTGTGTCTTTATGTCTGTAAAGCCTGAGAAAGTGTCTGAACTGTTCGATTTTCGTCGCAGTGCCCGCGCGGTGCTGGACACAGAAAAGCAAGCCATTGATGGACTCTATCAGTATCTGAACGACGCCTTCGACAAGGCGTGCGAAATGGTGCTGCGCTGCGGTGGCAAGATAGTGGTCACCGGCATGGGCAAATCGGGCCATATCGGCAGCAAGATCGCCGCCACCCTCGCCAGCACCGGCACCCCGGCCTTCTTCCTTCACCCGGGGGAAGCGAGTCACGGCGATCTGGGGATGATCTCCAGTGGCGACCTTATCATCGCCATCTCCAACTCCGGTGAGAGCGACGAAATCCTGGCTCTGCTGCCGGTACTCAAGCGCCGCGGCATACCGCTCATCTGCATGACCGGTAATCCCGCCTCCACCATGGCCAAAGAGGCCAATGTGCACCTGTGCATCAAGGTGGAGAAAGAGGCCTGCCCGCTGGGGCTGGCACCCACTTCCAGTACCACGGCAACCTTAGTCATGGGCGATGCCCTGGCGGTGGCCCTGCTGGAAGCGCGCGGTTTTACCGCCGATGACTTCGCCCTCTCTCACCCGGGCGGTTCCCTTGGCAAGCGTCTGTTGCTGCGGGTCGGCGACCTGATGCACAGCGGTGAGCTGTTGCCCCAGGTGGGGATAGATGCCACCATCAGCCAGGCGCTGCTGGAAGTGAGCCGCAAGGGGCTCGGTATGACGGCGGTGGTCGATGGCAATGGCCTGCTGGCCGGGCTCTTTACCGATGGCGACCTGCGCCGCATTCTTGACCAGCAGATCGATATCCATCACACCCCCATCAGCCGTGTGATGACGGCCAACTGTGTTACCGTAGGTCCAGAGATGATGGCTGCGGAAGCCGTCAAGCTGATGGAAACGAGAAAAATCAACGGATTACTGGTCGTAGATGGTGACAAGCGCCCGCTCGGCGCCTTCAACATGCACGACCTGCTGAAAGCCGGAGTAATTTGATGCAAAACGTACCGACCCTCTATGGTCCGGTGACGCGCAGCCAGTTCGACAAGGCGGCGCAAATCCGCCTGCTGGTGTGCGATGTGGACGGGGTGCTCTCCAACGGCCTCATCTACATGGGAAACAACGGCGAAGAGCTGAAAACCTTCTGTACCCGCGATGGTGCGGGCATGCGAGCGTTGCTCAATGCCGGGATCGAGATCGCCATCATCACCGGGCGCAACTCCCGTATCGTCAGCGATCGGATGAAAAGCCTGGGGGTGGCTCATGTGGTGCAGGGGGCTGATAAAAAGCTGCCTCACTTCGAAGCGCTGCTGGCCAAGCTGGGGTTGCCTGCTGAGCAGGCCGCCTATATGGGCGATGACACCATCGATCTGCCGGTGATGGCTGCTTGCGGTCTGGGTATCGCGGTAGCCGATGCCCATCCGCTGGTGCTGAGTCGTGCCGATATGGTGACCCGGCTTGGCGGTGGCATGGGCGCGGTGCGCGAGGTGTGTGACCTCATTTTGCAGGCGCAGGGCCATGACGATTATCAGCCCGAGGCTTCGGTATGAGCAGACAGACCCTGTTGTTTGCCCTGCTGTTTCTGGTCGCGCTGGTTGCCTGGCAGTTGGGCAAGGTTGAGCTGGTGCCTGAGAGCGCCGTCAAAATCGAAAACTATCAGCCGGATTTTGTCGCCAAAGATCTGGTGACCACCCGTTTTGATATCAACGGCAAGCGCACCGAGCGGCTGGAGTCGACCTACGCCGAGTATTATCAAATCCTCGAGCAGGCCACCTTCGACAAGCCGGTGGTCTACATGTATGACGATCAGGGTGCCGCCGAGTGGAAGGTGACCGCCGAAACCGGCGTGCTCAACACCGGCGACAATGTCATCCTGCGGGACAAGGTGCATCTGGATGGTCTGCTACCTACCTCTTTCATCTCCACACTGGATACTCCCTATCTGGAGCTGGATCTGGTGACACAGGATGTGCGCAGCAACCGGGAAGTGAACATTCTGGGTCGGGATTTCCAGACCCAAGGGGTTGGCCTCAAGGGCCATCTGGACCGCAAATATTTTGAGTTACTGGATCAAGGCCATGCCATCTATTTCAATGAAAAACGCTAATCTGGCCCTCGCAGCCCTGTTGTTGTGTGGTGCGGTGACCGCCAAAGAGTCCGACTTTGCCGAGAAGGTCTACGTCGATGCCGTCAAACAGGTGGCCGAGATGCAGGACAACCGCATCACCTTCGAAGAGGATGTGACCATCAATCAGGGCACCATCCGGATCAAGGCTGACAAGGTGGTAGTGACCCGCTCCGGCGAGAAAGGGGCCGAGGTGATGACTGCCTACGGCAAGCCCGCCACCTTCTTCCAGATCCTTGATAATGGCAAGCCGGTCAATGCCCACGGCAACACTATCCGCTACGAGCTGAAGAACCGGCTGGTGACCATCACCGGCAACGGTCAGCTCAAGCAGGAAGATAGCCAGGTCAATGGCGATCTGATTCGTTACGACATCGTCAAACAGAAGATGATCGCCGAGAGCAAGAGCCCGAGTCAGCGGGTTAAAACCGTGTTCCTGCCGGATCAGGTAGAGAATTTCGACAAGCCCGCCGACCAGAAGAAGCAGGGAAAATAAGCCATGGCAGTGTTGAAAGCAGTGGGCCTGCAGAAGAGCTACAAGCGCCGCATGGTGGTGAGTGACGTCAGCCTTGAAGTAGGCACCGGCCAGATCGTCGGCCTGCTCGGCCCCAACGGGGCGGGCAAGACCACCTCCTTCTACATGATCGTGGGGCTGGTACAGCGCGATGCAGGTCTCATCACCATCGACGATCAGGACATCAGCTTGCAGCCCATGCATGTGCGGGCGCGCAATGGCATCGGTTACCTGCCGCAGGAGGCCTCCATCTTCCGTCGCCTGTCGGTGTTCGACAACCTGATGGGGGTGATGCAGACCCGCAAGGGGTTGAGTCGCGAGGAGCGTGAGGACAAGGTTCAGCAACTGCTGGAAGAGTTCAACATCACCCACATTCGCGACAACCTGGGTCAGAGCCTCTCCGGCGGTGAGCGCCGTCGGGTCGAGATCGCCCGTGCGCTGGCGGCCGAGCCGCGTTTTATTCTGCTGGATGAACCCTTTGCAGGGGTTGACCCGATTTCTGTGATAGACATCAAGAAGATCATTCAGCATCTGAAAGATAGAGGCCTTGGCGTCTTGATTACCGACCACAACGTCAGAGAGACTCTGGACGTATGTGAGAAGGCCTATATCGTCAGCCACGGCAAGATGATTGCCGAAGGTGCACCGGCTGACATCCTTGCCGATGAGCAGGTCAAGCGCGTCTATTTGGGCGATCAATTCAGTCTATAGTAAGGGGGCATGCCTTCATTTCCTTTGACGAGTGCCTCGCTGAACATAAGGATATCCCGACGTAGATGAAGCCGACATTACAGTTGCGTCTCGGTCAGTCCCTGACCATGACGCCGCAATTACAACAAGCGATTCGTCTGCTCCAGCTCTCCACTCTGGAACTTCAGCAGGAAATTCAGCAAGCGCTCGAAAACAACCCTCTGCTGGAGCAGGAAGAGAGCGAGGCGCAAGAGACCAGTCCGGAAGCGTCGGTCGATGCCAGCCAGCTGGATTCCAGCGATGCCATGGCCCAGGAGCAGATGCCGGATGAGTTGCCGGTGGATACCACCTGGGACGAGGTTTACTCTGCCGGCACCGCCCAGAGCGCGGGCCCCATCCACGATGGGGAAGATAGCGTCTATCAGGGTGAAACCACCGAAAACCTGCAGGACTATCTGTTGTGGCAGATGCGACTCACACCGTTCAGCGATGTGGATGCAGCCATCGCGCTCGCCATCATCGATGCCATCGACGAATCCGGTTATCTGACCGTTGCGCTGGAGGATATCCAGGCTGCCGTTACCAGCGATGACGTAGAGGTGGAACTCGATGAGGTCGAGGCGGTACTCAAGCGGGTTCAGCACTTCGATCCGGTCGGCATTGCTGCCCGTTCTGTGCAGGAGTGTTTGCTGATCCAGCTGGATCAGTATGACCCGCAGACCCCCTGGCTCAACGAGGCCAAGGAGGTGATCCTCGAGCACATGGAGCTGCTCGGCAACCGGGATTACCGCACCCTCGCCCGCAAGACAAAACTCAAAGAGAGCGACCTCAAGGAGGTGCTGGATTTGATCCAGCTGCTGGAGCCGCGCCCCGGCAACGGCATCATCCAGAGCGACTCCCAGTACGTGATCCCCGACGTCTCAGTGGTCAAGAAGGGTAGCAAGTGGGTGGTCGAGCTCAATCCTGACTCCGCCCCCCGCATTCGGGTCAACGAGACCTACGCCGCCATGGCCCGCAACGCCCGCAGCAGCACCGACACCCAGTTTATTCGCTCCCATTTGCAGGAAGCCAAGTGGTTCATCAAGAGCTTGGAAAGTCGCAATGACACCCTGCTGAAAGTGGCCAGTTGCATTGTCGAGCAGCAACAGGGCTTTTTCGAGTATGGTGAAGAGGCGATGAAGCCGATGGTGCTCAATGACATCGCCGAAGCGGTAGAGATGCATGAGTCGACCATCTCCCGGGTGACGACCCAGAAGTTCATGCATACCCCCCGTGGTATCTTCGAATTGAAGTTTTTTTTCTCCAGCCATGTGAACACCGAAGGAGGAGGAGAGTGCTCATCGACCGCAATTCGCGCGCTCATCAAGAAGCTGGTCACGGCAGAGAATCCTGCCAAGCCGTTAAGTGATAGCAAGATCGCGGATTTGCTGGCCGAACAGGGTATTATGGTGGCGAGACGCACGATCGCTAAGTATCGCGAATCCTTGTTTATCCCACCTTCCAATCAGCGCAAACGCCTGGTTTAGGCAAACAAAAGGATGATGTTATGCAAATTAACCTGACCGGACACCATGTCGAGATCACCGAAGCTCTGCGTGATTATGTGAATAACAAATTTGCCAAACTCGAGCGTCACTTCGACCACATCAATAATGTTCATGTGGTGCTTAGCGTGGAAAAACTGAACCAGATAGCGGAAGCCAAATTGCACGTCAGCGGTGGCGAAGTGTTCGCCAACTCTGAACATGCCGATATGTATGCTGCGATAGACACCTTGCTCGACAAGCTGGACAGGCAGATCATCAAGCACAAAGATAAGTTAAATAAAAAATAACCATGCAACTTGAACACATACTGAGTCGGGACTGCACCAAGAGTGCAGTCCCTTGTACCAGCAAGAAACGCGCCCTCGAGATCATCAGCGAGCTGGCCGCCGAACGCCTTGGCACCTCCCGTCAGGCACTGTTCGAATGCTTGCTGGCCCGCGAAAAAATGGGTAGTACCGGGATCGGTGCCGGTATTGCGATCCCCCACGGTCGCATTGACGATGAGTTCCCGCCAACCGCGATCCTGATGACCTTTGCCGACCCTATTCCTTTCGACTCCATCGACAATCAACCGGTTGACCTGCTGTTTGCCTTGCTGGTGCCGGAAAGCGAGTGCAAGCAGCATCTCAAGACCCTTTCTCTGATGGCTTCCAAGCTGGGTGACAAGGCGGTTTGCCGCCAGTTGCGTCAGGCAACCAGCGACGAAGAGCTCTATCAGATCATGACCTCGGCCTGACAGCAGGCCAAGGATGAAACACCCGTTTTGGCGTGAGGGAACAAGATGCAGTTAATCGTGGTAAGTGGACGTTCGGGCTCCGGTAAAACGATAGCCCTGCGAGTGCTGGAAGATCTGGGTTACTACTGTGTGGACAACCTGCCGGTCAATCTGCTGCCCCAGCTGATCGTCTCGGTCGAGAGCCAGTATGACAAACTGGCGGTCAGCATCGATGTGCGCAACCTGCCGAGCGATCCGGAGAAACTGGAAAATCTGCTGGCACAGGTGCGCAATGAGGGGCGGGTAGAGTTCTCCAGCTTTTTCTTCGACGCCGACAACGGCACCCTGCTCAAGCGCTATGGCGAGAGCCGCCGTTTGCACCCCCTCTCACGCAACAAGCTGTCGCTGGATGAGGCGATTCGGGAGGAGACCCACCTGCTGGCGCCACTCTCCTCGACCGCTGACCTGCGTATCGACACCACCACCCTCAGCATTCACGACCTGAGCGAGCTCATCAAAACCCGGGTACTCGGCAAGAAAGAGAACGAGTTGGTGCTGGTGTTCGAGTCGTTCGGCTTCAAGTATGGCATTCCCAAGGATGCCGACTTCGTGTTCGATGCTCGCTTCCTGCCCAATCCACACTGGATCCCCGAGCTCAAGCCCTTCACCGGCAAGGATGAGCCGGTCGCCAACTACCTCTCGGCGCAGGCTGACGTGATGCTGTTTACCCAGCAGATCGAGAACATGCTGGTTACCTGGTTGCCCCATCTGGAGCGCAACAATCGCAGCTACCTCACGGTCGGCATCGGTTGCACCGGCGGTCAGCACCGCTCGGTCTTTATTGCAGAGCGGCTGGCCAGTGCATTCCGTTTGCTTGGCAAGAACGTGCAGATCCGCCACCGCACTCTCGACAAGAGTGCCCCCCAATCCTGACGGACCAATAGGACGACCCGATGACTGTTTCCGCCTCGGTTGAAGTGAAAAACAAGCTGGGTATTCATGCCAGACCAGCCATGATGCTGTTCGAGCTGGTGCAGGGTTTCGATGCCCACGTGCTGCTGCGCAATGAAGATGGTGTGGAGGCCGATGCTGACAGCATCATCGGCCTGCTGATGCTGGATTCCGCGCAAGGGCGGCAGGTGGAAGTACAGGTTGAGGGCCCTGAAGAGGTCGAGGCCCTGGCCGCCGTGGTGGAGCTGTTCACTTCCGGCTTCAACGAGGAGTAGTCACTCCTCGTTTTTGTTTTGATCCGCACTGCAGTGATCGGCTGTGTAATGATTTAGGATTTGCATCCTGGCAGCAGGAGATAGTCGACAATACATTGTTGCATCGCTGAATCCTAGTCTCGGTTAATTATCTCGTCAGTAATACAATCAGCCTCATGGCAAGCTTGCTGCTCTATAGCTGGAGCGGCGTCTTAGCTAGCCGATGCGGCGCTCGAGCTGGCCGTTCTCTGCTGATAGCGCAGATCTTCCTCTATGGTGACCACCACTTCCAGCGGCTTGCCGGAGCGGAATACCGAGATGGTCAGCTTGGTGCCGGGGCGGCTCTCGACAATCTTGTCCATGGCGCTGCGTACGCCACTGATGGCCTCTCCGTTGATCTTGAGCAGCACATCCCCTCGCAGCAGGCCACCTTTGGCCGCCGGGCCGTTGGGATCCAGACTCTCCACCACCAGACCACGCAGGGCGCCGAGGTTCATCATCCGCGCGACTATGGGGTTGATCTCGACGCTGGAGATCCCGAGGTAGCCGCGGATCACCCGGCCGTTGGCGATCAGCTCATCCATGATCCGTTTTGCCAGCCGGTAGGGGATGGCGAAGCTGATGCCGTAGCTCTCCTGATTGCCGTTGAGGTGATAGGTGGCGGTGTTGATCCCCACCAGATCGCCACGGCCGTTGACCAGCGCGCCACCCGAGTTGCCCTCGTTGATGGCGGCATCGGTCTGCAGCAGATCCTGACGGCCATTGCTGTCGGGCCCCATGCTGGAGAGGCCGGTACGGCCGGTCGCACTGATAATGCCCTGGGTGATGGTCTGGCCGACGTTGTAGGGGTTGCCGATGGCGAGCACCACATCCCCCACTTCTGGTAGCCGCTCGGGATCCTGTGGGATCACCGGCAGGTTGTCTGACTCGATATAGAGCACGGCGAGGTCGGTGAGCTGATCGGTGCCGACCAGCTCGGCACTGAAGACCCGGCCATCCTGCAACGCGACGATGATCTGGTCGGCATCGGCGATGACGTGGTAGTTGGTCAGCACATAGCCGCGCTGGTTCATGATGACGCCAGAACCCAGCCCTTGCGGGCGCAGTTCCCCCTGATTGCCCTGATTGGGGGCAAAGCTGCGGGTGTAGATGTTGACGACGGCAGGGCCTGCCCGATGGGCGGCATAGGAGAAACTCAGTTCACGGGCATTGGTGATGATGCCGGGCAGTTGGGCACCACCGCGAAAATGGGGAAACAGCAGCAACAGCAGCGCCGCGACGGTCAATCCAAAACCGACAGACTTGCCCAAGTAACTGACTAAAGGGGGGATTTTCATGTCATTCTCATCCGTACAGGCTGCGCGCAGAGAATAACACTATCGATGGATAAAAATCACCCGCGGTGAAGGCCGCGGGTGATAGAGGGGTTGGCGAACAACTTGAGCGTTAGCGGATCACCAGATAGAGCGAGGAGTCGCCGCGCTGGATGTTGAGTGCCAGCACGTCAGGCTTGTTCTTGAGCGCCTTGGTCAGCTCGCCCAGGGTGTTGATGCGCAGGCGGTTGACCCCGATGATGATGTCACCCTTCTGCAGGCCGGAAGCAGCTGCCGGAGAGCGAGGATCAATGTCGGCCACCGCAACACCGGAGACCGGGTCGGTAGTGGTGCTCAGCTTGGCCCCTTCCAGTGCCGGATGCAGCGCGCTGGCGCGTACTTCGCTGTCATCGGCCTGTTTCAGGGTCACCTTGGCAGTTTGTGACTTGCCATCGCGGATCAGCCCCAGTTCGACCTGCTTGCCAGCGCCCATGGTGGCGATCTTGGCACGCAGCTCGCCGAAGGAGCGAACCGGTTTGCCATCGATGCTGACGATGATATCGCCGGCCTTGATGCCCGCCTTGTCGGCCGCCGAATCAGGCATGACCTGATTGACGAAGGCACCATCCTTCTTGTTGTAACCGAAGGTTTTGGCGATGTCGGAGGTGAGCTCGGTGCCGGTAATACCCAGCTGGCCGCGACGCACTTCACCGTACTTGACGATCTGCTCGGTCAGATCCCGCACCATGTTGGAGGGGATGGCAAAGCCGATGCCAATGTTGCCGCCGTTCGGGCCCAGAATCGCGGTGTTGATACCGATCAGCTCGCCACGCAGGTTGAGCAGGGCGCCGCCGGAGTTACCGGAGTTGATGGCCGCATCGGTCTGGATGAAGTTCTCCAGATTCTCGATGTTGAGGCCGCTGCGACCCAGCGCACTGACAATACCGGAGGTGACGGTCTGACCCAGACCAAACGGGTTGCCGATGGCCAGCGCATAGTCACCCACCCGCAGCTCGTCGGAGTCGGCAAACTTGATCTGCACCAGATCCTCGGCCTTGATCTGCAGCAGGGCGATGTCGGACTGCTTGTCTTCACCGATCTTCTTGGCCGCGTACTCACGACCATCCTTCAGATTGACCTTGATCTCGTCCGCCTCGTGAACCACATGGGCGTTGGTGATCACGTAACCCTTCTTGGCATCGACGATGACACCGGAGCCGAGCGCCTGGAACGGCTGCTCGCTCACCTGTTCATCGGGCATGTTGGGGCCGAAGAAGAACTTGAACTGTTCCGGCAGACGCTGACGGGTAATTTTTTTGCCAGAAACCGAGATATTGACCACCGCCGGGGTGACCTGTTCGAGAACAGGCGCCAGGCTTGGCATCTCCTGATTTGAACCTAACAGGGAAGGCAGTGCAGCCTGAGCAGGGGCCGCAGACATGGCGATACCGACACTGAGGGCTAGCACACTGAGCATGGAAAGAGGTTTACGCATATGAAAAACAGCTCCCAGAAAAAGTTGCATTGCAATCGTCAAAGTCAGACCACGGGACTGGCCAATTAGTTCCGCGAGGAACTAGTTTGGTTGCTTGAGCAGTCCGGAAGAGGCGCCAGCATAGTCGCGAGGCGGAACGCCTGGCTCTTCTGCCACATTGGCAGGGGCTTCTTCTACCAATGACTCGCGGAACAGCGGTTCCTGCGCCTTGGCCAGGAATTTGCTCTGCTCGGCCATGTGGCGATAGAGGGTCTGATACTGCTCGGCCAGTTGCTCCATCAGGGCGGCGCTGTCGGCGAAGTGGGTGTTGATCTGGCCCTGATAACTCTCGAGCTCCTTGTGGGCCTTCTTCAGTTCCTGTTCGAGACGGCCAGCATCGCGGCTACGCACCGAAAAACGGCCGAGAACGATACCGATAATCAAGGCCGCGACAGCCAGCAGGATCCCAGTTAACAGACTCATAGATGCTCCTTGTTACAGCTAAAACAGAGTGGGTTTATGCGGTCGTCATAACCGCCATGCCTTGATGGCACTATACCGTGCGTCCTGAGGCCGTGATACCATTTTGTCCTCGATTCAGGGACTTGGAGAGGCGCTCAAGGATGACACCGCAGCAAAAATACCAGCAGGATCTGCTGCGCCCCGGCTTTGTGGCCGACCCCGCGCAGGGGATGGCCATTAGCAGGCTGGAGCGACTGTATCAGGATTTGCTACGGCGCCCGACTCCGACCAGATCTCGAGGGCTGCTGGGTTGGCTGCAAAAGCCCAAGCCGCCGGAGCCCGTCCTCGGTATCTATATGTGGGGCGGAGTGGGCCGAGGCAAGACCTGGCTGATGGATACTTTTTTCGACAGCCTGCCGGGGACGCGCAAGATGCGCAGCCATTTCCACCGCTTCATGCACCGCATTCACGATGAACTGCAGGGGTTGAGCGGGCAGTCCGATCCCCTCAAGCTGGTGGCCAGCAAGCTTGCCAGCGAGACAGACATCATCTGTTTCGACGAATTTTTTGTCTCCGACATCACCGACGCCATGCTGCTGGGTACGCTGTTTCAGGAGCTGTTTGGTCACGGTGTCGTGCTGGTCGCCACTTCAAATATTCCGCCGCAGGATCTTTATCGCAACGGGCTGCAGCGAGCCCGTTTTCTGCCAGCTATCGAGCTTATCGAGCGCCATTGCGAGGTACTTAACGTGGATGGCGGTATCGACTATCGCCTGCGTACGCTGGAACAAGCCGAGATTTATCACTGCCCGCTGGACTTGCAGGCAAAAGCCAATCTTGACCACTATTTTCAGCAATTAACCGGTGGGCACACGGCTTGCGAGGGGACGTTCGAGGTCAATCATCGTCAGCTGGCGTCGCTCGGGATGGGGGAAGGGGTGCTCTATATGGAATTTGAGCAACTTTGCTGTACTCCCCGCTCCCAGAACGACTATATCGAGCTGGCCAGGCTGTTCCATACCGTTCTGCTGGCCAATGTTCAGCCAATGGGCACAGGCACGGATGACGCGGCTCGCCGCTTCATTGCCATGGTCGATGAGTTCTACGAACGGCACGTCAAACTCATCATGTCGGCGGCGGTTCCCATGACAGAACTTTACCGCGAAGGGCTGCTGAATTTCGAATTCAAACGCTGTCTTTCACGGCTTCAGGAAATGCAATCGCACGAATACCTTGCCAGAGTGCACCTTCCTTAGTCACAATACCGCGCCTGCCAGTCGGATGGGCATCTGCGGCAGGTAGGGCCGGGCGACATTTGCTGGTTTCATGGCAGTGAAATTAGCAGGTGATATTTAAGGCAACTTCACTTATAATCGCCCGGCCCACGTTACAGCTGTCGATAAGACAGCAACACTTTAAGCTTTACTTGTATTCGAAGGGGTACAGGTAGGCCATCGTTTGTTGTTTGTGGGAGAGCCCCCATAAGCAATTGGGTCTGTAACAGGTAATTGGGTTTAACTTAATGAAAACTTTCGTTGCCAAGCCAGAAACCGTAAAACGTGACTGGTACATTGTGGACGCAGAAGGTAAAACTCTGGGTCGTATCGCAACCGAGATCGCTGCTCGTCTGCGTGGTAAGCACAAAGCTGAGTACACTCCGCACGTTGACACCGGTGATTACATCATCGTTGTAAACGCTGAGAAGGTACACGTAACCGGTAAGAAATTTACCGACAAAATGTACCACGCTCACTCCGGTTTCCCGGGTGGTATCAAGTCAATCAGCTTCGACAAGCTGATTCAGCGTAAACCGGAAATGGTAATCGAAGCAGCCGTCAAAGGCATGCTGCCGAAAGGTCCTCTGGGCCGTGCCATGTTCCGTAAACTGAAAGTTTACGCAGGCGCCGAGCATGCTCATGCTGCTCAGCAACCTCAAGTACTGGATATCTAATCGGGAACTGGCAACATGGCAGAAAATCAATACTACGGTACCGGCCGTCGCAAAAGCTCCACTGCTCGCGTATTTATCAAAGCGGGTAGCGGCAAGATCGTAATCAACCAGCGCTCCCTGGAGCAGTACTTCGGCCGTCCGACTGCCCGCATGGTAGTTCGTCAGCCGCTGGAACTGGTTGAGATGACCGAGAAACTGGACCTGTACATCACCGTTAACGGTGGTGGCATCTCCGGTCAAGCTGGTGCGATCCGCCACGGTATCACTCGTGCTCTGATGCAGTACGACGAAACCCTGCGTTCCGAACTGCGTAAA
This sequence comes from Aeromonas sp. Lyrl_2, assembly GCF_051948815.1. NCBI lineage: Bacteria > Pseudomonadati > Pseudomonadota > Gammaproteobacteria > Aeromonadales > Aeromonadaceae > Aeromonas > Aeromonas sp. Lyrl_2. Next base: position 150,412 of record NZ_JAYJLJ010000004.1, on the reverse strand, counting down.
GCTGGCTTTGTTACTCGTGATGCCCGTAAGGTTGAGCGTAAGAAAGTTGGTCTGCACAAAGCTCGTAAGCGTCCGCAGTACTCCAAGCGTTAATTCGCTTTTGGTACTCACTCTTTCGAGTGTCAAAAAAGCCTGGCAACTGCCAGGCTTTTTTTATTGGTAATATTACCGACATCAATGCTAACCACGCGTCACAAAAGACAAAAAATTGTTTCTTTATTGTTTTCATTGCTCACCGCTCTTTCTTGTCAAGTTGTTATCTTTTCTTTAAAATTTCCCCTGTTTTCTGTGGCAATTGTAAATCCAGCTTCCGCCGCTGTTGTCACGGGAAAAATGGGGAACAGGGACACTATAAGAATGTGCGGAGTCCACATGGGAGAGTTTTTGGATGAGCAATGCGCCAGTTGATACCGGTCGCCGCAGATTTCTTACCTGGTCAACGGTTGCCGTTGGTGGGGTAGGAGCTGCGTTTACCGCAGTGCCGTTTATAAAGTCATGGAATCCGAGCGCCAAGGCCAAAGCAGCCGGTGCGCCGGTTGAAGTCGATATCAGCAAGTTGGAACCGGGTCAGCTCATCCGTGTCGAGTGGCGAGGCAAGCCTGTCTGGGTGGTGAAACGCACCAAACAGACGCTGGATGCCTTGGCCGCGCATGATGACAAGCTGCGGGATCCCTCATCTGAAGAGCCGCAGCAGCCTGACTATGCCCATAACGGGTACAGATCGATCAAGCCCGAAATTTTTGTCGCGGTCGGTATTTGCACCCACTTGGGGTGTTCACCTTCCTATCTGCCTGACAGCTTTGGCGAGCAGGTGCAGGGCGTTACGTCCGGCTTCTTCTGCCCGTGCCATGGCTCCAAGTTCGACATGGCCGGCCGTGTGTTCCAGGGGGTGCCTGCACCGCTGAACCTGGTCATTCCGCCCTATCAATTCATTAATGACACCACCATCCTGGTCGGTGCCGATGGCAAGGAGGCCTGACCATGTTGAGTAAACTGATGGGCTGGATCGATTATCGATTCCCGCTCACGGCCATGTACAACGACCACATGGCCAAGTATCCGGCACCGAAGAACCTGAACTTCTGGTACTTCTTCGGCTCGCTGGCCATGCTGGTGCTGGTCAATCAGATCATCACCGGTATCTGGCTGACCATGAACTACAACCCCTCTGCGGAAGGTGCGTTTGCCTCCGTGGAGTACATCATGCGCGATGTGGAGTACGGCTGGCTGCTGCGTTACATGCACTCAACCGGTGCGTCTGCATTCTTCATCGTGGTCTACATGCACATGTTCCGCGGCATGATCTATGGCTCTTATCAGAAGCCTCGTGAACTGCTGTGGATCTTCGGCATGCTGATCTTCCTGGTGCTGATGGCAGAGGCCTTTATGGGCTACTTGCTGCCCTGGGGCCAGATGTCATTCTGGGGGGCTCAGGTCATCATCTCGCTGTTTGGCGCCATTCCGGTCATCGGTGACGATCTGACCCTGTGGATCCGCGGTGACTACGTGATCTCCGGTGCGACCCTGAACCGCTTCTTCGCGCTGCACGTCATCGCGTTGCCGCTGGTGCTGGTGATGCTGGTTGCCATGCACATTCTGGCGTTGCACGAAGTGGGCTCCAACAACCCGGATGGTATCGACATCAAGAAGCACAAGGACGAAAACGGCTGGCCGCTGGATGCGGTGGCGTTCCACCCTTATTTCACCGTCAAGGACATGATCGGTGTGGCGGGCTTCCTGTTCTTCTTCTGCGCCATCATTTTCTTCAAGCCGGATATGTGGGGTTACTTCCTCGAGAAGCCGAACTTTGAAGTGGCCAACGGCCTGAAGACTCCTGCTCACATCGCGCCTGTGTGGTATTTCACCCCCTTCTACGCGATTCTGCGTGCGGTACCTGACAAGCTGCTTGGCGTCATCATGATGGGCCTCTCTATTGTGGTGTTGTTCCTGCTGCCTTGGCTGGATCGCTGCAAGGTGCGTTCTGTTCGCTATCGCAGCAAGCTGCACAAGCTTAACATCGCCCAGTTCGTGGTCTGCTTTATCATCCTGGGGGTGCTGGGTGTACTGCCGTCGACGCCGACCCTGACGCTGGTTGCCCAGATTTGTACCTTGGGTTATTTCGGTTTCTTCGTGCTGTTGTTCTTCTACAGCAAAAACGAACGCACCAAGCCGCTGCCGGAGAGGGTTACATTTAAATGAAAAAAATAATATTTGCAGTGCTGACCCTGCTGCCATCACTGGTGTTTGCCAATGCTGGGGCCGTGCATCTGGACAAAGCCAATTATGATCTGAGCGACAAGGCATCCCTGCAACGTGGAGCTGCCACCTTCATGAACTATTGTGCAGGCTGCCACTCTACCCAGTATCAACGCTACAACCGGGTTGCTGCCGATCTGGAGATCCCCGAGGAGTTGATGAAGGAGAACCTCATCTTCACCGGCGCCAAAGTGGGTGATCTGATGAAGAGCGCCATGTCCGAGAAGGATGCCGCCAAGTGGTTTGGTGCTCCCCCTCCGGATCTGACTCTGGTTGCCCGGGTACGTGGTGCGGACTGGATTTACACCTATCTGCGTTCTTTTTACGTGGATCCGACTCGTCCGTTTGGGGTGAATAATGTGGTGTTCCCGTCTGTGGGTATGCCTCATGTGTTGGAACCGTTGCAGGGAACCCCCCGTGCCGAGTTCGTCACTCACACGGTCGATGGAGTCGAGACCCAGCAGGTTGTCAGCATCAAATCTGACGGTAATGGTGAAATGGATGACGAAGAGTATGATCAGACGGTACTGGATCTGGTAAACTTCTTGGTCTACTCGGCTGAACCGGTACAACAGGAGCGTGAACGCATGGGCTTCTGGGTGCTTGGTTTCATCGTGATCTTCTTCATCTTCACTGTGCTGTTGAAGAAGGAATTCTGGCGCGACGTTCACTAAGCGACCAGATACGGGTAATATAATGCACGGCAATGAAGACCAAGATGCTTCATTGCCGTTTCTGCTTTTTAATGACGGGAGGGTTCAATGGCTGTAGCTGCCAATAAGCGTTCGGTAATGACGCTGTTTTCCGGTGCCAACGATATGTTCAGCCATCAGGTGCGTATTGTCCTGGCGGAGAAGGGTGTTAGCGTGGATATCTGCCAGGTTGATCCAGCCAATCTGCCGGATGAGCTGGCCGAGCTGAACCCGTACAACTCTGTACCGACCCTGGTTGATCGTGAGCTGGCACTCTACACCTCGCGCATCATCATGGAGTATCTGGACGAGCGCTTCCCGCATCCGCCCCTGATGCCTGTTTACCCGGTTGCCCGTGGTAACAGCCGTCTGATGATGCACCGCATCGAGCTGGACTGGTACTCCCTGGCCGACAAGATCATGGCCGGTACCGATGCTGAAGCGGCACGCAACGAACTGCGTGACAACCTGCTGGCCATCGCGCCGATCTTCGGTGAAATGCCCTATTTCATGAGCGAAGAGTTCGGTCTGGTGGATTGCTACATGGCACCGCTGCTGTGGCGTCTGCCGAGCCTTGGCATCGACCTGACCGGCCGTGGCGCCAAAGAGCTGAAGGCCTACATGGTTCGTCTGTTCGAGCGTGAGTCCTTCCAGGCTTCCCTGACCGAAGCCGAACGCGAGATCCGTGCTGGCGTATGAGCATGGAACCGACAATGACACCGAGCCGCCCGTACCTGTTACGGGCGTTCTTTGACTGGCTGCTGGACAACGATCTGACCCCTCATCTGGTGGTCAACGTCAACATTCCCCATGTGATGGTGCCGATGCAGTTTGCTCAGGACGGGCAGATAGTGCTGAACATCGCGCCCCGAGCCGTGATGCAATTTCACATGGATAACGAAGCAATCAGCTTCAGTGCCCGCTTTGGCGGGGTCTCCCAGCAGGTTTACATCCCGATGGCAGCCGTACTGGCTATTCATGCCCGGGAGAACGGCGTGGGCACCATGTTCCCGCCTGAGCCGGGTTACGATATCTGGCTTGAGCAGGCTGAAGCGCCGGTGGAGCCTGAGCCGGAACCGCCGCGTCCAAGCGGTCGTCCAACCCTGAAGGTGATCAAATAAAAAACGCAGCCGATTGGCTGCGTTTTTTTATGTGCGGTTGGGCTTAGTTCTGGGCGAATTCGAAGGCCTTGATCACGCGCTTCACACCGGTGACATGGCGGGCGATGTTGACTGCCTGCTCTCCCTCCTGGCGAGTCACCAGACCAATCAGGAACACCTCGCCGTTCTCGGTGACTACCTTGACCTTGGTACTGTCGAAGTTCTTGGTGCCGAACATGTCGGCTTTCACCTTGGAGGTAATCCAGGAGTCATTGCTGCGAGTGGTGAAACTGGCAGGTTGGCCGATGCGCAATTCGTTGTAGACGTGGCGAACCCCTTCGATGCGACTGACAATTTTGCCCGCCTCAATCTTGTAAACGTCAGAAGGTGTCTGTCCGACCAGCAGGACGCGGCCATTGTTGCTGTAGACGCTGATCTTGCTGGCTGCGCTGAGCGGCTTGTTGTCGGCCAGCAGATTGGCCGCTTTCAACTCGATGGTCTGGTCATCCCATTGCGCGCCCAGGGTTCGGCGATCGCCAGAGGCCTTGGCAGTCCCTGCGGCGCCGCCAACAACCAGGGCTGCGCAGCCTTGCAGCAGCAGGGTGCTAACCAGCAGACCGAGCAGGATAGTGTGCTTTTTCATGGTTTCAATCTTCCTGTTGCGGGAAAAGAGTCTGGTCGATGAGATCACACAGGCAGTGCAGGGTCAACAGGTTCACTTCCAGAATGCGAGGGCGACGGGCGGAGGGAACACGGATCTCCACATCGTTCGGGCCGAGCAGACCTGCCATTTCGCCACCGTCACCCCCGCTCAGCACCACTATGGTCATGTCACGGGAGAGGGCTGCCTCGGCGGCCTTGATCAGGCTGCGGCTGTGGCCGGAGGTGGTGATGACCACCAGAATGTCGCCAGGCTGGCCCAGCGCGCGGATCTGCTTGGCGTAGACCTCTTCAAAACCGTGATCGGTGGCGATGGCGCTGATGGTCGCCATGTCCGGGGTCAGGGCCATGCCGGGCAGGGAGGGGCGCTGGGTCTCGTAGCAGTTGACCAGCTCGGAGATGAACAGTTGCGCCAGTGCGGCAGAAGGACCGTTACCGCATGCCAGCACCTTGTGGCCATTGAGCAGGCAGATGGTGATCATCTGGGCTGCAGTATGGATGGCATCCGGCAGCGCCTCGGCGGCGGCTATCTTGGTCTGGATGCTTTCGGTGTAGTTCTCTTTGATGCGGTCAGTCATAGGGTCCTCTTAAAATGCGTTCTGGATCCAGGCTGGCTGGTCGCCCTCGAACGCAATCACATCGAATCGGCAGGCCTGATTGGCCTCGTTGATGGCATGTTGCTTCAAATAGTGGCGCGCTGCCAGCATGATCTTGTGCTGTTTGCTGCGGGTGACCGAGCTGGCGGCCCCGCCATGGCTGCCGGTGGCCCGGTAGCGCACCTCAACAAACACCAGGGTCTGGCCCTGGTGCATGATGAGGTCTATTTCACCGCCACGACAGCGGTAGTTGCGAGCTACCGGTTGCAGGCCCTGAGCCTGCAACCAGCGTTCAGCGACTTGTTCAAAGTGCTGTCCCTTGCTCGTTGGTGAGGGGAACAGGCTCGGCAACTGCTGGCGTATCCGTTTCCATAGTTCCTTCATTGGAGGGCTCCTCCAGTTGCTGAACGGCGTTCTCGTCGACCAGTTTGCCGTTCTGGTAAGTACCCCAGCTCAGCATCCGCACGATATTGCCCTGGGCATCCACGCTCAGCTGACCGCTCATGCCGGCCTGCTGCATGCCGCCTACCTTGCGCATCTGCTGCAGGTTCTCAGCCAGGCTGACGGCATCGTAGCCCATGGCAAACAGGCGCAGCAGGTCACCCTGAGTCTGCGGCCAGAGCAGGGCGATCTGCTCGCGCTGTTTCTCGTAGCCGCCCAGCAGCAGCGGCATATCGGCGATATGCATGCCGTTGAGCTCGGAGGCGACCTCGGTGGCGGCGCTGTCGTAGCCACGGGAGCTGGTATAGATGGGCAGGCTTCCCATCGGATTGACCGAGACATCCACGTAGGGCTTGATCATCCGGGTTTCCAGGCTGTTGGCCACCACATAAACGGCATCGATGCTGCGCGGTGCGGCATCAGAGAGTTGCACCACTTCACCAGCACGGGCGGTAGAGCGGCCGCTCAGGGCATTCTTGACCATCCCCTGCACTTCGTTGCGGGCACCGAAGGTGGCAACGACCGGCTTATCCTGGCTCAGGGTGGCCCAGCTCTGCTCGAACGCCTTGATACTGCTGTAACCGATCCGACCCTGGGCGGCGATCAGCAGCGGTTTACGGTAGCCCTGGGTGTAAAGGTACTGGGCTGCCTGGGCGGCATCTGCGGCGGCAGAGAGGGAGAAGTAGTAGGTGGTGTCGTTGACGACCGGCTTGTCCAGCTCGTTGAGCGCCAGTACCGGCACGGTCGGATTGGCCTTGAGCAGCTCCTCGACACGATCTTTCAGCAGCGGGCCGATGATCATGTCTGCCCCTTCCTGAATCGCCTGCTTATAAAGATCGCCGGTCGACTTGCTCTGGGTGTCGTAGAAGTTCAGGGTGAATTGCCCCTGATTTTCCTTATAAGACATCAGCATACCGTTACGGATGGCGGCGCCCTGCGGCTCCAGATTGCCGGAGAGGGGCAGCAGCACAGCGATCTGTTGCACCGAGGTGCTGGCAGTGGCCGCCAGATCGCCCAATCCTGCCGGCATATCCTTCTGGGCTGGATGGTTGGGGAAGTCGCGCTTCCAGCCTGCCAGTTGGCGGGCCAGCAGGTTCGGCTGGGCGCCAAACTCGTTGACCAGTGCCGCCAGTCGCAACCAGCCGGTGGTCACATCAGGGGCCGGAGCCTCTTCCAGCGCTTGCAGGGTGGAGGGGGTCATGCTTTTGAGCAACGACCAGATTTGCTGATGGTTGGTCGCCTGCTCGCTCTGATTGAGGTAGGGCTCCAGTGCAATCAACGACTTGGCTGCGCCAAACTTGTTGTTGATGTCGAGCTGCAGCACCACGCGCTGGCGATACCAATCCTTCTGGGTATCGGCATCCAGCACCACCTCGGGTTTGCCTTCCAGCAGGATCAGTGCCTGATTGGCGTGGCCTTGCGCCAGCAACAGATGGGCTTGCAGCAGTTGCAACTGCGCCTTCTGAACGGGATCCTTGGCCTGCTTCTGCAATTGCTGGAACAGTGCCGAGGCCGGTTTGGCCTGGCCCAGCGCCAGATAGCTGCGTGCCGCCAGCATCTGCCAGGTAAAGGCCTCGGCCGGCTTGGCGGGATCCACCTGCTCAAGATACCACTGGGCATTCTTGGTCAGATTGGAGAACGCAGAGGGCATGCCTGACTGCCCTGACGGTTGATTGGGCTCCGACGCACAGGCGGCGAGCAGTACTGCCGCGAGTATGATGCCGAAGAGTCGTGATACACTTAGCTGCTTTGTAACCCGGTTCAAGTTCATTCCCCGACCAGTGTTGAAGTTCCCCATAGTGTAAACGGGCCAATATGGCGACACAATTGTCGGGGCACTCGGAGATCCCATGAGTGACATCCCAACCCTGTATATAGTCCCCACTCCGATCGGCAATCTGACGGACATCACCCAGCGTGCATTGGACATTTTACGCAGTGTCGATCTGGTGGCAGCCGAAGATACCCGTCATACCGGTATCCTGCTCAGCCACTACCAAATCTCGGTGCCGACCTTCGCCCTGCACGATCACAACGAGCAGCAGAAAGCCGATGTGCTGATCGGCCGGATCAAAGAGGGCAAGAGTGTTGCGCTGGTCTCCGATGCCGGTACCCCGCTCATCAGCGACCCCGGTTATCACTTGGTCACCCGCTGTCGTGAAGCCGGGGTCAAGGTGGTGCCGCTGCCCGGTCCCTGTGCCGCCATCACCGCCCTGAGCGCGGCCGGTCTGCCCACCGATCGCTTTGCCTTTGAGGGCTTCCTGCCCGCCAAGAGCAAGGGACGTGACGATCGCCTGCAAGCCGTTATTGAAGACACCCGCTCGCTGGTGTTTTACGAATCTCCGCGCCGTGTGCAGGATACAGTGGAAGCGATTGCTCGCATTCTCGGCGAGCGTCAGGTGGTGGTGTGCCGCGAGCTGACCAAGACCTTTGAGTCGATCCACGGTCTGCCAGCGTCCGAAATGCTGGCCTGGCTTGGTGAGGATGACAACCGCTGCCGCGGCGAGATCGTGCTGGTCGTGGCTGGCGCCTCCAAAGAAGAAGAGGAGCTGCCAGCCGAGGCGATCCGTACTCTGGGTCTGCTGGTTGCCGAACTTCCGCTCAAAAAAGCAGCTGCACTGACCGCCGAGATCCACGGCGTGAAGAAGAATGCCCTCTATAAATATGGTCTCGAGCACTATTGAGTCGGTGGAATGGGCCGCCAGATTATTTTATGACCAGCACGCTCCTCTATATCTGTGAGCATTCACCCTGTAAACGGGGACCAAAGCGCGATAAATGGCTGTAAACGGGAATTGCCGGTTTACCCCGTGCGTATCGCAAGGCTATAATCCGCGCCTCGGAGTTGGCTGGGCAATCGCTGCTTCGTCGTTGTGTCCCTCGGGACAGACGGGCGGAGGGGAGGAAAGTCCGGGCTTCACAGGGCAGGGTGCCAGGTAACGCCTGGGGGGCGTGAGCCTACGACCAGTGCAACAGAGAGCAGACCGCCGATGGCCCGCAAGGGATCAGGTAAGGGTGAAAGGGTGCGGTAAGAGCGCACCGCGCGACTGGCAACAGTTCGTGGCACGGTAAACTCCACCCGAAGCAAGACCAAATAGGCCCCTATTGGCGCGGCCCGCGTTGGGGGCGGGTAGGTTGCTTGAGCCAGCGAGCGATTGCTGGCCTAGAGGAATGATTGCTACCCGGGGCAACCCGGTACAGAACCCGGCTTACAGGCCGACTCCGACCTCATTCCGCGTGAACCGTCACGCTAAAATCCCGGTGCCTAACGGCACCGGGATTTTTATTATTCACGCCGAGATGCACCGCATGGCGGCTTTCTGGAATTTGTAATAAAGTTCTCACCCTTTTTGGTCGATATACGTCGGCTGGACTGTCTGTATCTATCACACTGCTGGCCTGATGAGCGACCCTGTGGCAGTAAGGCGAGATGAAATGGTTAAGGTGGATTATTAATGTCATCAAGCAGCGCAATGCTCACACCTTCCCGGCTGCTTAGCGCAGAACGGGGCAGAACCCTGCCTCATTATGATCTGTTGGGTATCGAGCGGTTAAACCACGCCCGTTTGAAGCAGGTCAATGGCCAGTTGAGCACATTTTCCCTGCAAGCTGCGAGTTGTATGGCCCAGCTGTTTAATAGTGCGGAGTGCGAACTGAATTATGGCGAGTTCGCCTTTTCCGGTCCGGCAGAGATAGATGACGCTCATATCTGGGTCGAGGCGAGAAGTCCGCTTGAACCACAGCGCGCCGTCTATTTCTCGATCGCACCTCTGGTCATCTATCGTCTGGCGGTCCTCTTTTTCGGCGGCACCTTGCAGCAAAAAGAGGAACATGTTCAGTCTGGCAAAGGGTTGACCGATACCGAACAGCGGCTGTTATTGCGGCTTTGCCAGTATCAGGTTGATATCTGGTGTGCTTGTCTGGGGTTGGGGGATCTGAAGTGGCAGTTGCATGTCGTGCCACGTGATTCCATCGCCCACCGTCAGCTCTGGACCACGCAGGCAACCCTGCAGGCAGGTAATTGCACTCATCACTGGCAGATGTGGTTGCTTCCCCCCGAGGAGTCCATTTCTCAGGTCAGTCATTCCCTGCCGGAAGGTCAGCTGGAACAGGCTCTGACTCATGTCCCGGTTCGTCTGCGGGTGGTGATGGGCCAATTGTCCATGACGCTGGCAGATCTTGAGTGTCTCAAGGTGGGTGATGTGCTGTCACTGGATTTGCCTGAGGTGGTGCCAGCATTGATTGGCAGCCGTCCCTGCTTCAGTGGACGAATCGCAGAACACAAAGGCAGCCTGGTCTATCAGGTTGCGACGGTTGTAGAGGAGTAAATTGAATCATGAGCGAGCACAATATGAATGATCCGCTGGATCTGGATGGACTGGATCAACTGTTTGGTGACGACATCAGTATGCCTAGCGCCGCAGACTACTTGGCCCCCACCAGTAGCAGCAAACAACGGGATCTCTCCTTCTTTCGCCAGATCCCGGTCAAGGTGACGCTGGAAGTGGCCAGTACCGAAGTGCCGCTCGGCGATTTGATGCGCGTCGAGGAGGGGGCTGTCATTGAGCTGGACAAGCTGGCAGGTGAACCGCTGGATGTGCGGGTGAATGGCCGTCTGCTTGCCAAGGGCGAAGTCGTCGTCGTGAATGGCAAATATGGTCTGCGCCTGGTTGATGTCATCGATACCAACCTGCTGGGTGGCATGGACGACTGATGCGCTATCTGCTGCTGACGCTGCTGTTATTTTCGCTGCCCGGCTGGGGGGCGGACATGACCCTGTTCTCGGTATCGCCAGGCGCTTCAGGGGGCGAGGACTACAACATCAAGTTGCAGATCCTCTTCTTCATGACCCTGTTGGGTCTGCTTCCGACCTTGTTACTGATGATGACCAGTTTTACCCGGATCATCATCGTGCTGGCCATATTGAGACAGGCACTTGGCCTGCAGCAGAGCCCTCCCAACCGGGTGCTGATCGGCATCAGCCTCATCCTGACTGTGGTGATTATGCGTCCGGTCTGGACGGACATGTATCAGAATGCATTTGTCCCTTATGACCAGAATGAAATAACCCTGTCAGAGGGGATCGCCAAGGCAGAAAAACCCCTGCGTAAATTCATGCTGGCCCAGACCCGTGAGCCGGATCTGGAGCAGATGCTGCGCATCTCTGGCGAACCAACAACGGTCGCCAAAGAGGATGTGCCTTTCGGGGTGCTGTTGCCCGCGTTTGTCTTGAGTGAGTTGAATACCGCATTTCAGATTGGCTTTATGCTGTTTATCCCCTTTCTGGTGATCGATTTGGTGGTCGCCAGCGTCTTGATGGCGATGGGGATGATGATGCTCTCCCCGCTGATCATCTCGTTACCCTTCAAACTGATGGTGTTTGTGCTGGTCGATGGCTGGTCGATGACCGTCGGCACCTTGGCCGCCAGCTTTGGTGGGGGAGGCTGATATGACCCCTGAGCAGAGCGTTGCCCTGGTTGGTGGCGCGGTCAATCTGGTGGTGACCATGGTCTCGGTGCTGATTGTACCAGGCCTGATCGTAGGTTTGGTGGTCAGTATTTTTCAGGCGGCCACCCAGATCCAGGAGCAGACGCTCAGTTTTCTTCCCCGTTTTATCGTGACTTTGATGACCCTTATCTTTACGGGTAACTGGCTGTTGTCGCAGATAACCACCTTGTTTCAGGATCTTTTTCTTAAAATTCCCGGGTTTATTGGATGAATTCGCTGCTGTCCCTCAGTGCTGCTGACCTGACCGCATGGTTGGGACAGTGGTGGTGGCCGTTTATCCGGATCGGTATGGCATTCTGGGTGATGCCGGTCTTTGGGGATAACCGGGTGCCTGCGCAAGTTCGCCTGATGCTGGCGTTCATCATCAGCCTGCTGCTCGCCCCCATGATGAAGGATATGCCGGTTGTCGATCCTTTCAGTGCCGGTGCGCTGGTCCTGGCGGTGGAGCAGCTGCTGTTTGGTTTGCTGTTTGGTCTGTGTGTCCAGTTGCTCTATATGGTGATGACCACTGCGGGGCAGATCCTCTCCATGCAGATGGGGCTCGCGATGGCGGTGATGAATGATCCGGTCAACGGGGATTCTGCCCCCATCATCAGTCAGGTCATGATGGTGTTTTGCGCCTTGCTCTTTCTGGGGCTGAATGGCCACTTGGTGGTACTGGATATTCTGGTGCAGAGCCTGCGTAGCTGGCCGCCGGGTTCATCTCTGGATCTGATCGATATGAAAGGTGTGATCGGGTTGTTTGGTTGGTCTATCGGTGCCGCCCTGTTGCTGACGTTGCCTGCCGTTGTTGCCATGTTGATGGTTAACCTGACCTTCGGGGTGATGAACCGGACCGCCCCTTCGCTCAATATCTTCTCCCTCGGTTTTCCCATGACCCTGTTGCTCGGGTTGCTCACCATGGCGCTCTCCATCAGTGGTGTGCCCTCCCGTTATCTGGATTTGGTTACCCATGTGCTTGAACAGCTGCGAGGCTTGACCCCGGCATGAGTCAGAACAGCGCACAGGACAAAACCGAAGAGGCCTCCAGCCAGAAACGCCAGAAAGCGAGGGATGAGGGGCAGATCGCCCGCTCAAAAGAGCTCAGTTCTGCCGGTTTGCTGCTGCTTGGCGGGTTGGTTATGCAGTGGATGGTGCCGGGGTTTGGCCAGTTCTTTGCCGAGTTGATGAAGCGTCCGCAGCGTTTTGACTGGCAAGGTGCCCGTGACCCGCAGATGATGATCCATTGGTTGGGTGAAGCGCTGATAAACATGCTGTGGGTGCTGCTGCCCCTGTTTGGCTTTCTGGCCCTGATGCTGGTGTTGCTCAGCATAGTGCCGGGCGGTATGGCGCTGACCTGGAAAAAGCTGCTACCCAGTGGCGAGAAGATGAACCCTTTGAAGGGACTGGGGCGGATGTTCTCCAAGAACAGCCTGATGGAGTTGCTGAAGTCACTGCTCAAGGTGACGCTGATCGGTGGCACATTGGCGTTGATGTTAAATCATCAATGGCCTTCCTTGTTGATGATGAACCGGATGCCCCCTCAGGCGGCCCTCGAGCAGGCGCTACGGATCCTCTCCCAGGCATTTATTCTGCTGGGGAGTGTACAGATGCTGATTGCCGTGCTGGATGTGCCCTATCAGCGCTGGTCGCTTAACAAGCAGCTCAGGATGACCAAACAAGAGGTCAAGGATGAGCACAAGAACAGCGAAGGGCGTCCCGAAATCAAAGCCAAAATCCGCCAGGTACAGGGAATGCTTGCCCGCGCGCGTATCGAGCAGCGGGTACCGCAGGCAGATGTGATTATCGTTAACCCGACCCATTATGCGGTGGCCATAAAATATGATGCGGCTCGTGCCAATGCTCCTTTCGTGATTGCCAAAGGGGTCGACAGCATGGCCGAGCGGATCCGTCAGGTCGCCAAACAGCATGACAAGATGGTGATGAGCTTGCCTGAGTTGACGCGAGCCATCTATCACTCGACCAAGGTGGATCAGGAAGTCCCCGCAGGGCTGTACACGGCAGTTGCCTATGTATTGAACCATGTATTGCAGTTAAGGGCGTATGAGGCAGGCAAGGGAAGGAAACCGACCCCTCTTGCCCCGTTATATGTCCCGCCCGAGTTACGTCAACCTGAGAGGTAAGTTTTGAACTGGCGTGTATTCACCCAATCCTATACCGCAATTCCGCTGATGTTATTGGCCATTCTGGCCATGATGATCCTGCCTCTGCCCGGTTGGCTGCTGGATGCGCTCTTTACCTTCAACATCGTGTTGGCGGTACTGGTGTTGCTGGTATCCGTCTCGGCCCGCAGACCACTCGATTTCTCGGTATTCCCAACCGTATTGCTGGTTGCCACCCTGATGCGGCTGTCGCTGAACGTGGCCTCTACCCGGGTGGTGTTGCTGCATGGTCACGAGGGGCATGAAGCGGCCGGTAAGGTCATCCAGGCATTCGGTGAAGTCGTGATCGGTGGCAACTATGTCGTCGGTCTGGTGGTCTTCGTGATCCTGATGATCATCAACTTTGTGGTGATCACCAAGGGTGGCGAGCGGATTTCGGAAGTATCCGCTCGCTTCACTCTGGATGCTATGCCCGGCAAGCAGATGGCCATCGATGCCGACTTGAATGCCGGTACCATGGATCAGCATCAGGCCAGGGCTCGCCGTCAGGAGATCGCGCGAGAAGCGGACTTCTATGGTGCAATGGATGGTGCTTCCAAGTTCGTTCGTGGTGACGCGATAGCTGGCATGTTGGTGCTGATCATCAACCTGGTGGGTGGGTTGGCCATCGGTATTTTCCAGCATGCCTTGCCCGTTGCAGAAGCCTTCCAGCGTTATGCGCTGCTGACCATTGGTGATGGTCTGGTTGCCCAGATCCCGTCCCTGCTGATGTCGACTGCTGCGGCCATTATCGTGACCCGGGTCAGTGATGAGGGGGAGATGGCTGATCAGGTTGGTCAGCAGATCCTGGCATCGCCTCGCGTTATCTATACCTCTGCAACCATCATGCTGATCCTGGGTCTGGTGCCCGGGATGCCGATGCTCGCATTCCTCAGTTTCGCAGCTGTACTGGCCTGGACAGGTTGGAGTGTCAGCAAGCGAGCCGTCAATGTGCCGGATCTGGATGCAGCGCATGAGCTGACTCGTCAAATGATTCAGCCTGAACAGCAGGCACTGGAGTGGCAGGATTTGCCGCCCGTCGATACGGTCGCCATCGAGCTTGGTTATCGTCTGGTGCCATTGGCTGAAACGGATAAAGGGGCTGAACTGCTTGCACGAGTGCGCGGGATCCGCAAAACCCTCTCCGAGCAGTACGGTTTTCTGCTCCCCGAGATCCGGGTGCGCGACAATCTGCAGTTGCAGCCGGATCAGTACCGGATCAAGTTGTCCGGTGTCGCGTTGGCGATGGGGAACGTGGATTGCCAGCGCTTGATGGCCATCAGCAGTGGTGAGACTTATGGCGCGCTAGATGGCGAGTTGACCCAGGACCCGGCCTACGGCATGAGTGCGGTCTGGATCTCCCCGGAGCAAAAGGCCAAGGCCCTTAATCTTGGTTACTCGGTGGTAGATTCGGCCACCGTGATTGCCACTCACGCCAGCAAGCTGTTGCGTGAACAACTTGATGCACTGTTTGGTCACGATGAAGTGGGCAAACTGGGCCAATATCTCGCCAGTCAGTCACCCCGGTTGGCTGAAGAGCTCAATCTGGCGCTTACCCAGATGCAGCAATTGAGAGTGTTTCGGCAACTGCTAAAGGACCAGGTCAGTCTTACCGATATACGAACCGTTGCCACGACGCTGCTGGATGCGAGCGAGTTGACCAAAGACCCTGTCTTGCTGGCATCCGATGTGCGCTGTGCCTTGAAGCGCCAGATTGTGCGGCAGGCTATTGGTAATCGCGATGTGTTGGCCACCTTTACGCTGGATGAGCGCCTTGAGCAGACCTTGCTGGCTGCAATGAATCAGTCACAACAGCAGGGCAAAATCCAGCTGGACAGCTTTCCGGTTGATCCACAATTGCTGGCCCAATTGCAGCAAAATATGCCGTTGGTGAAGGAGCAGTTGCAGCAGTTGGGACATGCCCCCGTATTGGTTGTTATGCCGCAACTGAGACCGCTTATGGCCCGTTATGCCCGGTCATTTGCAAAAGGCCTCAAAGTGCTTTCCTACAATGAGATACCTGAAGAGCTACGGGTGGAGGTAATTGGTACACTTGGTTAATTACTGTTGGATAAATATCCTGAAGGGAAGTGTTTTTTCCGCCCCTGCTTGAATTGCCGTATGAATACTATATGATGTGGCGAAAATTGACGCAGCAATGTGTGAAAGTTAAATAACAAAAACAATATTAATTGTGTTGCCACACGCTTAGCCCATCAGGCTGGGCGTGTTATCACATTGTAAGGGCAAACTGAACTGAAAAGTCAGGACGCAAAGCCTCCGGTCTAACAGCAGGAAAGCTAATGACAGCGGGGTTACCAAGGTGAGTTTGGATACAATTCCGTTACCATCTAGATACAAATTGCACTTTTGTAAGTGCGAATTTGTATTTCTCCTTTGTGTCTGATAATTCAGCTCTATTGATTGTTCTATCCACAATCACAGGTGTCGGACGTCTATGTCTTCGGGATTACCAATAAATACAACAATCGGGTTGTGTGGCGATAGCTTGGCTGGGCCCCATATATTATTGATTCAGCCGCTAATAGTTGCCGAAAATGAGGTTGAAAAAATCCTATCCAAGGAAGGCATCAGGGTATCAAGCGTTAATTCTGTTAAACAATCAAAGGACATTATTGCTGATGGTAATGTCAATTTGATCCTGCTCGATATGGATGCTATGACCGAGCTTGGGCCGCGTATTCTGCGTGAATTCGAAGGACTTGATTGTGTCATCATGGTCAATGAGCACCAGGCCACCATTGCTGCGGAAGCTATGTGTGCCGGGGCTGTTGACTATATTGTCAAACCCTTCTGCCCCCAGCAATTGCTCGATGCTGTCCGTGGTGCTCTACGCCTTCGTCAGGCGATCCCCAATCTTATCGCTGTGTCGCCCATGAGCCTGCAGGTCTTGCAACTGGCCCGACGAGCAGCCAAAACCTCTGCCACCATTCTGATCGGTGGTGAGTCAGGAACCGGTAAAGAACGGTTGGCCCGTTATATTCACGAAATGTCTGCCAGAACGGAAAAACCATTTCTGGCGATTAATTGTGCAGCAATTCCTGAGGCAATGCTTGAGTCAATTCTTTTTGGCCACAATAAAGGTGCATTTACCGGTGCTGTTTCTGCCCAGCCCGGAAAATTTGAGTTGGCTCAGGGGGGGACCCTGTTGCTGGATGAAATATCAGAGCTTCCTTTGAACCTGCAGGCTAAATTATTACGGGTGCTGCAAGAAAAAGAAGTTGAGCGACTTGGCAGCAATCAAACGATTGCTCTTGATGTTCGAATCATTGCCGCCAGCAATAAAGATCTGCGCAAACTGGTTGCATGTGGGCTATTTCGTGAAGACCTTTTCTATCGTCTTGATGTATTGCCAATGAATTGGCCTGCATTACGTGAACGTCCTGAGGATATTATTCCGCTGGCCAACTACTTTATTGAGCGTTATGCGTCCCAACAGGGCTATCGCCTGAGTGAACGTGCCTGTCAGTTGTTGCTGTCATATGAATGGCCAGGAAATGTACGAGAGCTGGATAATGTCATTCAACGGTCATTAATAATGGCGCGTGGTTTGCATATACAGTCCGTCGATTTGATGTTGCCAAATTGTATTCTTCCCGAAGAAACAGTCGCAGCAGACACGTGGCATGCTCCCGAGGGGTTAAGTGAAACCAGGCGGCATGCCGAGTTCCAATTTGTATTAGAGACCTTGCGCCGCTTTCGTGGCCATCGTACCCGCACAGCCGATGCACTGGGCATGACAACCCGGGCACTGCGCTACAAGCTTGCGGCGATGCGTGAGCAAGGCATTGATATTGAACAGCAGATTCAAGCAGAGGGATAAAAAGTGAAGATTCAGATGATGTCATCACAGGTGACGCTACTGCAGCAGATGCAGGAGATGCAGCGTGTCGCAAGCCAGACCCCTTCTATCGAATCCAATTATCTATCTGGAGCATCATTTACCGATGCCATGCGGGATGTGGTCGGGCGCGTCAATGAACAGCAGAATGTCGCGTCAAAATTAATGGCATCCGTCGATGCCGGACAGAGCGATGATCTGGTGGGAGCCATGGTGGCGAGTCAAAAAGCCGGCTTGAGTTTTTCAGCTTTGATGCAGGTTCGCAACAAGCTGATGACCGGTTTTGACGACATTATGCGCATGCCGCTCTGAGGTAACAGATGACTGAACTGGTAACATCCCCTCAGGGGGCCGCCCCTGATTCGCTCAAAATCAGGTTGCAAGAGGGGCTACGCAATTGGCGTACTCTCTCCCGTGACAATAAATCGATCCTGACTATTGCTCTGCTGGCTGCCATTGTGGCCGGTACCATAGTCGTTATCCTGTGGACCTCCAGCAAAAACTATGTGCCTCTGTATGGCAAACAGGAGCTATACGATACCGCCAACATCATGGAGATGCTGGAGAAAGAGCAGGTACCTTTCCGTCTGGAAAAGAGCACCGGTCAGGTACTGGTTCCTGAAAATCAGCTGGCTCATGTCCGGATGGCACTTGCTGCGCGAGGGGTGCGTGCAGCCATGCCGTCGGGTCTGGAAGGGCTGGACAATGTAACCGGGTTGGGTACCAGCGAATTTATGGAAGGGGCGCGTTATCGTCATGCCCTGGAAGGGGAGCTGGCCCGCACCATCATAGCGCTCGATGCCGTGCGCAGTGCCCGTGTTCATCTGGCTATTCCGAAGCGCACGCTATTCGTTGGGCGCGATGAGGAGAAACCCAGCGCGTCAGTAATGCTCGATATGCAACCGGGCCAATCCATCGAAGCGGGTCAGGTCGAAGCGATAGCCAACCTGGTGGCGGGTAGTATTTCCGGAATGAAACCTGGTGCTGTGACCGTGGTGGACCAATCTGGCCAGTTGCTCAGCGCAGAGCTGGGGGACAAGGTCGGTTTTGGCAAGCAAAGTGTCCAACAGATGGAGTATGTGCGCAAGCTGGAACAATATATCCGTCAGCGTGCCAATGACATGCTCTATCCCATGTTGGGCAGCACCAATTTCAAGGTGCAGATCGCGGCAGACGTGAACTTCAATGCCGTCGAAGAGACCCAGCAGCAGCTCGATCCGCAAGGTGTGGTGACTCAAGAGTCCAACAAGTCCGACAAGACTATCGATGCGCTGGCGATGGGGATCCCGGGGGCGTTATCCAACCGCCCGCCTGAAACGGCGGCAAAAGATGAAAAGGCTGGTGCTGACAAAGGCAATGCAAATGCCAATACCGCGACACAACAGAACGACACTCGTACCGAGCGTCAGGAAATCAGCAAGCAGTACGAAAACAGTCGCACCATAGTGCACACCCGTTACCAGCAGGGGCGGCTGGAGCGAATTAACGTCTCCATTCTGCTTAACCAGCAGATTGCTCCGAAAGGAGGTTGGAGTGCCGAGCAACTGACACAGATCCGTCAGATGGTGGAGCGTGCAGTCGGTTTCGATGAGACGCGTGGCGATCAGATCAGCCTGCAGGCCTTCGATTTCAATGGTGCAGTACAAGTAGCCGCGCCCGAATCCAGCTGGTGGGAAACCCCCTACTGGCAAGACTCCTTGCGTTATCTGGTCGGTGGTTTGCTTGGCCTGACGCTGGTCTTCTTCGGTATTCGTCCGTTGGTGAAACATCTGGTTCGTACCCAGCAACAGCCTGATATGGAAATGGGTGAGACTGAGGAGGAGCTAGAGCCCACAGTCGGATTGTCCATGCGCAGGGATGACGATGATCCCCAGCTGACGTCTGCTCTTTCAAATAGTCTGATCCGTACTGACAACAAGATGGAGCCCCAGTTCTCGTCACTCGATATGGAGTCGTTGCCGGAACCGGGATCCGAGCTGGAGGTTCAGCTCAAGCATTTGCAGTTGCTGGTTGAAAAAGATACCGCCCGGGTGGCGGAGGTTGTCAGAGCATGGGTGAGTGGCAATGAACAGCGTTAACTTGAATCAGAGTGCCGTTGATATCGATATCGACAACCTTGAGAAGGCCGCCATCTTGTTGCTGAGCATGGGGACCGAGTCTGCTGCCAAGGTGATGCAGAAGCTCTCCCGCGACGAGGTGCAGCGTTTGATTTCCAAGATGGCCTCTCTCTCTGGCGTCAGCTCGATGGAAGCCAAGTGGACGTTGCAGCAGTTCTTCAATCACTACCGTGAGCAGAGCGGAATTGGCAGTGCTTCACGGGAGTATCTGGAACAGACGCTCGATCTTGCTCTGGGGCAACGACTCTCCCGTAGTCTGCTCGACAGTCTGTACGGCGATGTGATGAGCCAGGATATCCAGCGCCTGCAGTGGGTGCCTGCCGATGTGCTGGCCCGTTTCTTCCGCAACGAACATCCCCAAATGCAGGCTGTGCTGCTGGCCTTCTTGCCACCCCAGACTGCGTCCGCCGTGCTCGATGCCTTGCCCGGATCGGTACACGATGATTTGTTGGTGCGTGTCGCCAGTCTCACCAGTGTTAGTGAACATGTGCTGGGCGAGCTCAGACTGACGCTGGATCGCTGTCTCACCTACGTGGCGGATCAATCCGGTGCCAAGGTAAACGGGGTACGGCAGGTAGCCGATATTCTCAACCGTTATCAGGGGGACAAGGAGCAGATGCTCTCCCTGTTGCGCGAACACGATGGTGACATGGCGTTGGAGATCGAGAAGAACATGTTCGATTTCATGGCGTTGCGCCGTCAGAGCGACGACACCTTGCAACGTTTGGTACAGGAGCTGCCCAGCGAATTGCTGGCATTGGCTCTCAAGAACACCGAAACCAGCTTCCGCAAAGTGGTGTTGGGTGCCATGCCGAAGCGGATGGCTCAGGCGCTGGACGATCAGATCCAGAACCAGGGCAGTGTCTCTTTGCGCAAGGTCGAGCAGGCAAGGGAAGAGGTCATGCAACTGGTCCGCGAGTTGGTGGAGCAGGGCGAGATCGAGTTCCAGCTGTTCGAAGAGCCCACCGTCAGTTAAAAGGAGGCATTCATGAGTCACAATGTGCGCAAATTGATGCCTGGGGCGACCCGTCTGTATCGTTTCCCTGCGCTCGGTCAGAGTGGGGAAGAGGCCCGGAGCCAGCAAGAACAGTTTGAATTCGGCTATCAGCAGGGGCTGGAGCAAGGTCATGACGAAGGTTATCAAGCCGGCTATCAGCAAGGGCTGACCAGCGGCCTGCAGGAAGGCGAGAGCACCGGTTTGCAACAAGGGCAAACCCGCGGGTTTGCTCAGGGCCTTTCGGAGGGGCGAGCAGCCTTCGAACAGGCAATGGTGCCGTTTGCCAAGCTGCAAGAGCAGTGGGAGTCACTGAGCCGGGCCCGGATGGCCGAGCAGAAAGAGCTGATTGCCCAGCTGGTGGCGCAGGTGGCCAAGCGGGTCATCATGGCCGAATTCACCCTCAATCCGCAGCAGGTGATGAATCAGGTCGAGCAGGCGTTGGCTACCCTGCCGAGTGGGTCGGAAGAGCTGGTGATCTACCTCAACGAGGGAGACCGACAGCGACTCGCCGAGCAGGGGGTGACTCACTGCGAAGGGTGGCCTTTGCAAGTCGATGCAGCGCTCGGGGTAGGCGATGCCCGTATCGAAACGCGCGCTGCCGTCGTCGAGGTAAGCACCAGCTCCCGCCTGGCAACCTGTATCGAACAGCTCAACAGCTCGCTGGACGTGCCGCAAGATGCATGAAGCCTTGCAGCAGGCTCTGACCAGTGCGCTGGATAATCTGGATGAACTGCCCGCGTTTCGTCGTTTTGGCCGGTTGGTGCGAGTGACCGGTTTGACTCTCGAGGTAGTCGGTTGCCAACTGGTGATGGGGCAGCGTTGTCGTGTCAGCACGGCAAGTGGTGAACCGCTATTGGCCGAGGTAGTCGGTTTTAACCGGGATATCTCTTACCTGATGCCGCTGCAGCCGATGAGTGGCCTCTTCGCGGGGGCTCAGGTCGAACCGATCGATGGAGAAGAAACTGTTCGGCTTGGTCGTCATCTGCTGGGGCGGGTACTCGATGGACTGCTGCAGCCCCTCGACGGGCAGCCGTTACCCGACGTTGGTGACAGTGTCCCCCTGTTTGCTCTTCCCCCCAATCCACTATTGCGAACCCCGGTACGTGAACCGCTGGATGTCGGTATCCGCGCCATCAATGGCCTGCTGACTGTTGGCAAGGGCCAGCGCTTGGGGCTGTTCGCCGGCTCGGGGGTCGGCAAGAGTATGTTGCTGGGCATGATGACCCGCAATACCGCAGCCCGGATTGTGGTGGTGGGACTGATTGGTGAGCGGGGCCGTGAAGTGCGCGAATTCATCGAACACAGTCTGGGGGCGGAAGGTCTGGCTCGCGCCGTGGTCATCGCGGCGCCAGCAGATCAATCTCCCCTGATGCGGCTGCGAGCGGCCCAGCTATGCCACCGGATTGCCGAGTATTTCCGTGAGCAGGGGCAGGATGTGCTGCTGCTGATGGATTCACTGACCCGCTATGCCCAGGCGCAGCGGGAAATTGCGCTGGCTATCGGTGAACCCCCCGCGACCCGGGGCTATCCGCCCTCGGTATTCAGCATGTTGACCCAGCTGGTGGAGCGAGCCGGTAACGGCACGCATCCGGATGGCAGTCTGAGTGCTTTCTACACCGTGCTGGCGGAAGGGGATGACCAGCAGGATCCGGTGGTCGATGCGGCGCGCGCCATTCTCGATGGTCATATCGTGCTGACCCGCCGTCTTGCGGAAGAGGGCCACTATCCTGCCATCGATATCGGTGCCTCGGTCAGTCGGGTCATGCCGCAAGTCGTGCCTGCCGAATGGCAAAAGCTGGCGGTTACCTTGCGCCAGCTGTGGGGACGCTATCAGCAGGTGCGTGAGCTGCTGCCACTGGGGGGTTATCAACCCGGGGCCGATCCGCAGATGGATGAAGCTGTTCAGCGTTATCCGGGGATTGCGGCATTCTTGCAGCAAGGCTTGCATGAAGAGATTGCCTTTGACCAGGTGATGGTTGGTCTCAAGCAGGTGCTGGGGCAGGGATAAGGATTCGTTATGCTGAAGTCTTATCTGGGGTTGCAACAGGAAGAGCTGGAAAATCTTGGTGCTGAGCGTCAGCGTTTGCGGGAGCTGGCGTTGCGGGAAGAGCAGCGAGCACACAAATTGCAGGAAGTGATCTCCTCGCTGCGGCCCGGTTCCGACAAGTTTCACCCTTTGCTATGGCAAAACAAGCAACAGATGGATGGCCAGTTGCGCCGTTTGCTCTCCCATCAGGTGCAGCAATCTGCGCTGGCCAGACTGGATCTGGAGCGCCACGAAGGAGAACTTGTCCGGCAGTTCGGGCGGGTCAAGGGGCTGGAGCTATTGCTGGCACGACGTGATGATGTTGCTCGCCAGCAGCAGGAGAGGCGGGATCAGCTACAGCTGGACGAGCTGGCGAGTTTGCGTCACCTGACCCGCAAAGAGTAAGACGGAGGGTTAATCCGTGATGCTGTCCGGGTCACGATAACCTGAATCTTGTCCCAACAGCGAATGAATCGTCTCCATCTGGCCTGCCAGCAGGCGGCCATTGAGATCATTCTGGCGCAGACACTGGTGCAGCAGCTGTTCAAGCTGTTGCCATTGATTGGTTACCGTGGTGCGCAGGGGAAGTGGCAGCTTGGCTATCAGGGTGGCCATCCCCTTCTCATCGGGTTTGAGGCCCAATGTCTGCAGCTGCTGGCAGCGTAACTTTGCCTGTTGTGTCACCTTGGCCATCAGCGCTGTCTGCTGCTCGTTATGGACTTGCAGGCCATCGACATCATGGCTTGCCAGCAGTGCATGTTGGCGCAGCAACAGGGCGGTGAGTTCGGTATAGTGGCCGTAATCCTGCTGGATCCCGAGGATCAATGCCTTGACGGTGGCCTTGGTATCTACGCTCATCGGCGATGCATATCCAGAATGGCCTGACCCAGCGCATCCAGATCGATCTCCAGCTTGCCTTCACTGATGGCTTTGCGGATCTCGTTGACCTTGTCCATGTCGACGTCAGATGTGGTGGCCAGCTGGCTGCGGGCGTTGGCTACTGACTGCGCTGTGCTGCTGATCCGGGTTTCGGATGACTGTGCGGACCTGGTTTCCGGCTTGGTCGTGACATCCGGTTTGCGGCCAGGCTGGTTTTGAATATAGAGCGAGTCAGTACGGGTAATTTTCATAACATAAATTCCTGATGGTCTGTCTATGACAAGCGACCCAAGGCTTGTCGAACTTGAATCAAATTGCGATCTTGGTTCAAAAACGGGTTTCAACTTCCCCTATATCAGTCACCCATGCCTGTATCTCTTTGCCAGAGCTAAGATTTTTCACTCTGATCCCGTCGCCTATTCCGCCATTATCGAGGGCCTCCCCTCTGGTTGTGGCGGAGAACTCACCTTTCCCTGCGCGGATCAGTACCCCTTCCCCCTGTTTGACCGCCCAACTTTTTTGTAAGTCCAGCTCACCGATGAGTTGCCCGCTTCTCAGATGCCGGTTGCTTTTATGGCCCAGCAGGGAGTGATTGCTCGGGGTAAACCCGCGCTGTATGCGGCTGACATCCAGCTCTTTCTCCACCAGATCGCTGGCGCTGATGGCCTGGCCTTTTGCGATATCCCGTGCAGCAACCCAGACCGGCAACAGCAACGAGACCTCTACCCGCCCGCGCACCTGCCAGACGGGATCTGTGCATTTGATGAGATAGGGGCGTCGTCCCCAAGGTTGCCGATACTGACCACCTGCTTGTAACGAGAGTGAGTGTGAGGGGCAGGGAGGAAGGTGCTCGGCGGAAGGGGCAAGCCAGACTCGAAATTCCCCTGAGGTTGCAGGCCATCCCTGTTGGGTGATGTAGTCATCAAGACTCTGGCGGGCATCTTGTTCAAGCAACTGTTCAAGCATGGCGCTTTGCACCTGCGGGGCACCGTGCGCCAATGCGCTCAGCAGTAGCCAGAGGATGCCGCTCCATTTCCACACGGGAAGTCGCACTTCCTCATTTCTCATCTGCTTGCGGCGGATGGTGCATGGTAACCGCTTGAAACTAGGTATCTTCATGGTTGGCATGAGTCTTGATAAGGGTAACCCCGGTCTGAGTGAACGATAAAGGATGAAGCATGAGTATCTCATTTGACAGCGCCCTCGGCGTACACCCTTATGCCCTCGATGTCAGGGCGGAGCGGGCGCGTATTCTGGCGGGAAATCTGGCCAACGTGGATACACCGGGCTATCTGGCTCGGGATGTCGATTATAAGACGATTCTGGGCCGTGTCGCGCAGCAAGTTGCTGCGGGCGAGGAGAGTCAGGCCATCAGCCAGGGCGCCATGCGTGACGATATGCGTCACCCCCTCTATCGCATTCCTTATCAGGTCTCCATGGATGGCAATACCGCCGAATTGGGGGTTGAGCAGGGCAAATTTGCCAACAACGCCACCGATTTTCAGACCAGTCTCACTTTCCTCAATATGAAGATTACCGGGATCGCCAAAGCGATCGAGGGCCGTTAACCATGTCGTTCAACAAGATTTATGACATCGCCGGCAGTGCCATGCGCGCCCAGACCGTGCGGCTGGATACCGTTGCCTCCAACCTGGCCAACGTGGATAGTGCGGCCGCCAGTGAAGACGCCGCGTTTCGTGCCATCAAGCCTGTTTTTTCCACTCTCTATCAGAAGATTCAGGATGCCGATGGCCTCGGGGCTGCGTCGGTGCAAGTGGCGGGTATCGTACAGTCCGACCGTCAGGTCGAGAAACGGCTGGAGCCGACCAACCCGATGGCCGATCAGGATGGCTTTGTCTACTACTCCAACGTCAACGTGGTGGAAGAGATGGCCGACATGATGAGTGCCTCTCGCGGTTTTGAAACCTCGGTAGAGGTGATCAACCGGATCAACAGTATGCAGCAAGGTTTGCTGCGTCTTGGTCAGGGAGCCTAAGCCCATGAGTCTGCCACAGATAAGCAGTCTGGATACGGCGCGTGGTACGGGTCAGGCTGTTGCTGACCCAAAGATCGCCAGCAATGGCGCCGGTGCTGCTCAGGAAACGCAAGCCAACCAGAATAGCGGGATGCAGTTGCGTAACGAATTCCTGCAGATGATGGTGGCGCAGATCCAGAACCAGGACCCCACCAACCCCCTTGATGGTGCCCAGTATGTCGCCCAGCTGGCCCAGTTCAGCATGGTTGAAGGGGTCGAAGGGCTGAAGAAGCTTCAGTTACAGAGCAACACCAAGATGGATACCCAGCAGGTGTTGCAGAGTACCGCTTTGGTCGACAAAGAGGTCATGGTGCCGAGCAAAACCCTTAAACAACAGCAAGAGCACAAGATCCGCGGTCAAATCGAGCTGCAAGGTGCGGCGGAGCAAGTGGATCTCAAAGTGTATGACCAGCACGGCGTGCTGGTGGCCAGCAAGAGTTGGGGTGAGAGCAAGGCGGGCGGGCTGGATTATGAACTGTCCCCCCTTCCTGCCGGAGAGTACCGCTTTGAGGTCAAGGCCTCGGCGGGCAAGACCCTGGTGGCGACCAAAAATTATGTGGCGAGCAAGGTGGAACGTGTTGCTTTGCCCGGTACGGGAGAAATCATGCTGCAGGTTGCTGGTGTGGGCGATGTCCCGCTGTTCAGTGCAATCCAGTTCGGCAAATCAGCGTAATTAGAGAGGAGCGACACAGTGTCTTTCAGTATCGGATTGAGCGGCCTGCGCGCCGTAAACCAGGAATTGAGCGTTATCAGTAACAACGTGGCTAACGCCAGTACCGCAGGCTTCAAATCCAGCCGTGCCGAGTTTGCTGCTATCTATGGTGGTGGTCAGGCTGGCGGTGTCGAGATGAACAACGTCTCCCAGAACTTTGATCGCAATGGCGATGTGATGCGTACCGGCCGCGGGCTGGATCTGGCCATTTCTGGCAGTGGCTTTTTTGTGCTGAAAGATGGCAGCGGACAAACTTCCTACACCAGAGCGGGCATGTTCCAGCGTGATAGCGGTAACTACCTGACCACGGCGAGTGGTACCCGTCTGCAGGGTTATACCACTGATGACGCGGGCAAACTGCAATCTGGTGTGGTTGGGGATATTCAGGTCAAGGCGGGCAGCCTGCCAGCCAAGGCATCAGACAAGCTGGAGTTTGTGGCAAACCTAAAGGCCGATGCCAGCATAATCACCAAGCCATTTAGTGCAAAAGATTCGGAAACCTATAACTACTCCCAGACCAGCAAGGTGTATGACTCTCTCGGATCTGAGCATACCGTTACCCAGTATTTTGTAAAAACAACAGAGCCGAACAAGTGGGATGTGCATTACACCTTCAATGATGCTGATGTGACACCCGTCAGCGGTGTAAAAATGGAGTTTAGCGCTGATGGAAAGTTACTGAAAGCCCCGACAACGAGCTTGACGCTGGATCCTACCGCGAAGACGGGGGCCTCTCCCATTATATTGCAACTGGATATGAGCCGGGTTAGCCAGTATGCCTCTGACTTCAACGCAACTCGCAACCAATCCAACGGTTATACCGCAGGTGACCTGACCGGTGTACGGGTTGATGCCGATGGCGGTGTCTATGCCACCTTTACCAACGGTCAGAGCCTGTTGCAGGGCCAGGTCGTGATGGCGAACTTCACCAATCCCAATGGTCTGCTGCAGACCAACAACACCACCTGGCAACAGTCGTTCAGTTCCGGCCAGCCGGTACTGGGGGCGCCGGGAACCGGCACCATGGGCAAGCTGACCGCCGGGGCCTATGAGAGCTCAAACGTGGATCTGACCGGTGAACTGGTAAGCCTGATGACTTCTCAGCGTAACTATCAGGCCAACGCCAAGACCATCAGTTCCGCTGACAAGATGACCCAGGTTCTGTTCAACTCCTTCTAAGGGTAACCCGTGGAAAAGCTTATCTACACCGCCATGTCCGGGGCGCAACATACCTTGATGGCCCAGCAAATCCGGGCCAATAACCTGGCCAACGTCAATACCGCCGGTTTTCGGGCTGACTTTGAGCGGGTTTCTGCTTATGCCCTGACGGGCGATGGTTACCAGAGCCGGGTGATGGCCAAGGAGGAGATGGCGGGCACCAACTTCAAAGCAGGCCCTCTGATGCAGACGGGTCGCAAGCTGGATGTGGCGATTCGTGGCGAGGGTTTTCTGGCGGTGCAGACGCCTGATGGCAAAGAGGCCTATACCCGTGCTGGTAACCTGGAGGCCGATGCCGACGGGCTGTTGACCCTCAATGGCCGGCCGGTGCTGGGGGAGGGTGGCGAGCTGGTGCTGCCCGCTTATCGTGACATCAGTTTCGGCAAGGATGGCACCCTGAGCATCACTCCTCCGGGTGGGGGGGCCCGGCTCGATGTTGGCCGCCTGAAGCTGGTCAATCCGGATCCGGCCGAGCTGGTGAAAGGCCACGATGGTCTGTTCCGGATGCGTCAGGGGGGGGATGCCGAAAGCAGCGAACAGGTGGTGATGGCATCCGGCTTTCTGGAAGGGGCCAACGTCAATGCTGTGGATGAGCTGGTCAGCAGTATGTCATTGACCCGCAATTTCGAACTGCAGGTCAAGTTGATGAAAGCGGCGGATGATCAGGCTCGTCAAGGGGCCAAATTGATTTCCGGTCAGGGTTGATATTGACGATATCGGGCTGCTGTCCGATATCTGGCCACTCCTTTGTGGATTGGGCTTGATGAACAAGGTGGAATAACAATGCACGCAGCATTATGGGTCAGTAAAACAGGTCTGTCGGCACAAGATGCCAAGATGTCCAGTATCTCCAACAACCTGGCTAACGTGAACACGGTCGGCTTCAAGCGCGATCGGGTAGCGTTTGAAGATCTCTTTTATCAGGTGCAGCGCCAGCCGGGTGCTCAGCAAGATCAGCAGAATCTGGCGCCTATCGGTATTCAGATGGGTAATGGCGTGCGGGTAGTGGGTACCCAGAAGGTCTTCACCTCCGGCCAGTTCCAGAATACCAATCAGGAGCTGGATATGGCGGTGGTCGGTGCCGGTTTCTTCGGCGTCGAGCGCCCGGATGGCGAGACGGCCTATACCCGCAATGGTCAATGGCATCGCAATGCCGAGGGGCAACTGGTTAACGCGGATGGTTTGCCCATGGTGCCGCAGATCCAGATCCCCGATAACGCCACCAAGATCTCCATTGGTACCGACGGCACTGTCAGCGCATCTTTGCCGGGTCAACAAGAGAACGTCGAGCTGGGCCGTATCACCCTGACCAACTTCTCCAACCCGGCCGGTCTGGAAGCGCTTGGTGGCAACCTCTACCGTGCAACCGGCGCGTCCGGTGAGCCGATTGAAGGTGTACCGGGTGAAGAGGCGATGGGGGCTGTCAAGCAATTCACGCTGGAGAGCTCCAACGTGAACGTGGTCGAGGAGATGGTTGACATGATCACCACCCAGCGGGCTTACGAGATGAATGCCAAGGTGGTCTCTTCCGCCGACCAGATGCTCAAGTTTGTCACTCAGGCACTGTAATGATGAAGTCGATGCTGCGTTATATCTGGTTGGTATTGCTGTTGGGCGGCTGTGCCACCTATGAGCTGCAGGCACCCGAGCCGGGTGACGAGAAATGGGCGCCATCCCGTCCCAAGGTGACTGCGGCTGCGCAGGGCGAAGATGGTGGCCTCTATCGGGGCAACTACATGATGACCCTGTTTCAGGATCGGCGTGCTTACCGTGTTGGTGACATTCTCACCGTGGTGCTGGAAGAGCGTACCCAGTCGAGCAAGAAAGCCAATACCAGCATGAGCAAAAACAGCAGCATGAATGTGCCGGCCCCCTCTATTGGCGGTAAACTGCGCCCCGACTGGGGGGCCGCCCTCAGTGCGGATCGGGATTTTGATGGCGGAGCGACCTCCAGTCAGCAAAATACCCTGGCAGGTTCCATTACCGTGACCGTGGCAGAAGTGATGCCCAACGGAGTGCTGGGGATCCGCGGTGAAAAGTGGATCCGTCTCAATCAGGGGGATGAGTATATCCGCTTGGGCGGCATGGTTCGGGTTGAAGATATTGACCAGAGCAACCGTATCTCGTCCCAGCGCATTGCCGATGCCCGCATCACCTACGCCGGTCGCGGTGCCCTCGCCGACAGTAACCAGATGGGGTGGCTGGGCCGCTTCTTTAGCTCGGCGTTTGCGCCATTTTGAGGAATCACATGAACAGATGGTTTATCGCCCTGCTGTGTCTCTGCTTGCCCTGGGTTAGTCAGGCTGCCGCACCGGCCAAACGAGCCTTGCTGGATATTGCCGATGTGCAGGGGCTGAGAACCAACCAGCTGGTGGGTTATGGTCTGGTGGTCGGTCTCTCCGGGACCGGTGACAAAAGCCAGGTCAAATTTACCGGCCAATCCATGGCCAACATGCTCAAGCAGTTTGGCGTGCAGTTACCGGACGATCTCGATCCCAAGCTCAAGAACGTGGCAGCCGTTTCGGTCCAAGCCACGCTACCAGCCTTGGCTGGCAAGGGGCAGTTGCTCGATGTAACCGTGACTTCCATTGGTGATGCCAAGAGTTTGCGTGGTGGTTCTCTGTTGCTGACCCCCCTGCGTGGTATCGACGGTGAAGTCTATGCCGTGGCGCAGGGCAATCTGGTTGTCGCCGGTGTGAAAGCGGAAGGGCAATCAGGTTCATCGGTCACGATTAACGTGCCGACAGCCGGGATTATTCCCAACGGTGCCACCATCGAACGAGAGGTGGTCAGCAATTTTGCCGAAAAGCCGGAAGTGACCCTCAATTTGCACCAACCCAACTTCAAGACAGCCCGCAATGTGGAGCGCGCCATTAACCATCAGCTGGGGCCGGTCGCCCGAGCGGTGAGTGCCGGGCGGGTTCAGGTTGCTGCTCCCAGGGACGAGAGTCAGCGCATCGCGTTTATGGCACTGTTGGAAGATATAAAGGTGGATCCGGGTCAGGAGCGGCCGAAGGTGGTCTTCAACAGTCGAACCGGTACTGTGGTGATGGGGCTGGGGGTCAAGGTTCACAAAGCTGCCGTCAGTCATGGCAGTCTGACGGTGACGATTGGCGAGAGTCAGACGGTCAGTCAGCCCAACGCCTTCTCCAACGGGCAGACCACGACGACCCCCAATTCCAAGATCCAGGTCGATCGGGAACGTAACAACATGTTTGTCTGGCCGGATGGCACTTCCTTGGAAGTGATCGTCAAGGCTGTCAACTCACTCGGGGCAACCCCTGATGATGTTATGGCCATCTTGCAAGCGCTCAATGAGGCTGGCGCCCTCGAAGGTGAGTTGGTGGTTATCTAAGGATTATCATGACCAGAATTAGCTCGGATCCCGGTTTTTATCAGGATCTCAATGAATTGCAGCAAATCAAAAGCAACCCGGATCAGCGTGCCGCGCTGGATGCTGCAGCCGGTCAGTTTGAAGTCAGTTTTCTGCAAACCGTGCTCAAACATATGCGCTCGGCGACGGATGCCCTGCAGGATGAGGACGACAAGATCATCAAGGGACAATCCCTCTATCGCGATATGTATGACAGCCAGTTGGCGATGAGCATGGTCAAACGTGGTGGCATCGGTCTGCGGGAGCAGATGGTCAACCAGCTGGCTCCGTCATTAAAGAATCCGGACGGGGTGGTCGCTTCAGAGCAGCAGACCCTGGCTGCGTTCAGCCAGCCTCTCAACTCGGTAAAAATGAAGAAGGTTGACTGATGTCACTGCTCAATATCGGCGCCAGCGGACTAAATGCAGCCCAGATTGCATTGAACCTGACCGCCCAGAATATCGCGAACGTCAATACCATCGGGTATAGCCGTCAGGAAGCCATGATGGGCAGTCTGTCCGGTTTCGGGCGGTTGGATAATGGTGCCGGTGTCGAGGTGACAGGGGTACGCAGGGTAACGGATGACTATCTGGTTGCTCAACACTGGCGTAGCCGTTCGGCCACCGGTTCTTCTTATGCCTTTCATCAGTACATCAATACGACAGAGCAGTTGCTGGGCAGTGAGTCGATGAATATCGCAAAAGGGCTCGACAGCTTTTTTGCCTCGCTCAGTGCTGCGCTCGACAGTCCGGAAACCCCGGCACAGCGCAGCCAGATCGTCAGCTCGGCTGGGGCGCTCGCCAACCGCTTTACCCAGCTGGACGAGAGCCTGGTTACCCAGGAAAAACAGATCGACGATCAGTTGAGCAGCACTGTTTCCCAAGTGAACAGCTACCTGTCACAACTGGCCGAATTGAATGTCCAGATTGGCGATCAAGCCGCCAAGGGAGTCAATACCTCAGCGCTGGAAGATAGTCGCGAACAGGTTGTTCGTGAGTTGTCGACCTATATGGAAGTGCGGGTAAATCGTCAGAGTGACGGCGCTTTCGCGATCAGCCTGCCGCAAGGACAGCCGCTGGTGTTGGGGGGAAGCAGCAGTACTCTCGCGCTTGCTGGCGATAAACTCAGCCTCGCTTTCGGTGGTCAGACGTTTGAAGTTCCTAAATTGCACGGTGGTTCGCTGGCGGGTGTGATGGATTATCGCACCACAGTATTGCGACCGACCAGAGAGGCGCTGAATCAGATAGCGGGCAAGCTCGCAAAGGATTTCAATGATAAACAGGCCGGTGGTTTTGACCTTCATGGAGTAACCGGGAAACGGCTATTCGCTTTTGACGAAACAAAAGATATCCATGGTAACTACATCAATGCGTTGGGAACATTGCGGGTGGCTGATGGTTTTACCGGAGACGACCTGGCTTTTGCCAAGGCCGGTGGTGGCAAGGGCGATAACCGCAACCTGCAGGACCTGCTGACGATAAAAAATGGCCAATACGATGCCTATAGTGCCCTGCTTGGCAAGATGGCGGTGCAGAGCGGGCAGGCGAAAGCGAGCATGCAGGCCGATGCCAATATGGAAAAACAGATGGCGGCCAAGCTGAGCAGTGTCAGCGGGGTGAATACCGATGAGGAAGGGGTGAAAGTCATGGCTTACACCAAGGCTTATCAGGCCAATGCCAAGGTGATCAGCACCTCGGAACAACTCTTCAATTCCATTCTGAATATGTTCTGAGGAGGGTGACCATGCGCATCAGTACCAACCAGATCCAGCTCAGCATGCTAGACAATTTGCAGCATGGCTTCGGTGAATATGCCCGGCTTGATCGCCAAATCTCCACGCAAAAACGCATTCTTCAGCCCTCTGATGATCCTGTTGGCAGTGTGCAACTGCTGGGCTTGCAGAAAGAGCAGGTGGCGATGGCGCAGTACCAGAAAAATATTGCCAACGCCAAGAGCCAGCTCTCTCAAGGGGAGCTTCAGTTTGAAACCATGACCAACATGCTGATGCGGTTGCGGGAGTTGACCCAGACAGCTGCAACAGGCTCTTTGTCGGATGCGGATCGTAAAGCGGTAGCCAGCGAGGTCGCCATTATCAAGGATGGTCTGCTGGATCTGGCCAATGCGCGTAACGAGAGTGGCTCCAGCCTCTTTACCGGTAGCAAGGTTGATCAGACTGCATTGGTCAAGGTGACTGACCCTACAGCTGCTGATTTTGGGAGCTATAAGTACAACGGCGATGGTCTAATTCGCGATGTCAGTATTGCCAATGGCGTCACTGTGGGCTTGAACCAGACGGCTGACCAGCTGTTTCTGAAGCCTGACGATTTTTTCAAACGACTCGATAGCATGGTGACGGCAATTAATGACGCAGCACCTGACGCCGTCGATCAAGCCCGAGCCATGCTCGGCCGCAGCCAGACGCTGCAAGATAGTATCAGCCAGGCGGTGAGCACGATTGGTGCCCGGATCAATCTGCTGGATCAGATTGACGAGAGCCATGCCGAGAAAGGTGTCTATAGCAAGGAAGTGAGCAACCAGATAGAGTCGCTGGATTATGCCGAGGCCGCGACCCGACAGGCCCATGTCCTGATGGCATTACAGGTGCAACAGCAAGCTTTTGCCAAGGTTAATGGCCTTAGCCTGTTCAACTACATGCCGTAACGAGTGAAGGAGTCATGATGCAGATCCAGCAAACCCGTCTTGGGGGCGTTGCCGAGGCGCAGGCAAAGCCCAAGTTGCAGGGCCGCGCAACTGCACAGGCTCACACTCCGGAAAATCGAAAGCAGAACGAGCGCCACCCCAATATTATCCGGATGGATAGATGGGCCCTGATCGGCGCAGCGCAACAGCGCATTGCCCATGCTCAGGGTGGGGAACAAGCACTCAATCAGGTTTGGGGTGAATTGAAGCGGCTGGAACGCCAGTTGGGTCAGCGTGAGCTGGCCAGCAGTGACGTTGCCAACCGCTTAAAAATGCTGGAAGAGAAAGTCACCCAACCAAGAGGCCCTTTGACTGATGAGCTCAAGCCCAGACTTCTTGCGTCACCTCAGGAGCTGCGCACCCGGTTCAGTGCCGAGCATCTGGATTTATTAAGCGCCAAAAATAGCACTGAGCGACTGGTGTTTTCTTTCCCCCAAAGCAGTAGTGCGGTGGAGGTGACCATCCCGGCCGGAGCGCGAGAGGGGGAGGTCGCAACCATACTCGATCGGGCGCTGCGTAAAGAGCATATCCGGGCTCGGCTGAATGAGCTGGGCAAGCTGGAGCTCTCTGTCGCTGAACCCCATCGTCGCAAACTGGATGAGCCGATACTGATCCGGGGCGAGGGGATTCGTATTCCGGCAGGCAACCCGATCCCGGTGCAGTTCAAGCCCAGGGCCGGAGCGCTGACTCACATGGCCGAAGGGATTGCCAAAGGGGAGATCCGTCAGGAGCGGCAGCGGCTGCAAAAAGTGCTTGGCGAGATTGAGCAATCGGTTCGGGAGTTGAAACAGTTTCGCCAGAAGATGGTGCTGCAACTGGACAAGGTCAAGGCTCGCAGTCAGAACCTGAAACAGGAGGAGCTGGCACAGTTGCAATCCTCTCTGGCCGCCCGCCTCTCACAAGGCGGCTATATGGGCACCATGTCCGGTCTGCTGGCGCAGGCCAACGTCACTCGGCAAGGGGTGGTTGCGTTACTCACTTGATAGCGCTGACCTGTCTCATCGTTAAAAAACCGCACAAGCTGACTTGTGCGGTTTTTTTATCTCTGTGATGCCCTCTTGTGCCTGTGACGACGCGATCTGCTTGCGAGAACATTGTTGAGTACTTAACGGGGGGCCAAGAGAAACTGCCGTTCAGCAAAAAAAGATTTAATTTTCACGACGCTGTGGTCGTTCTTCATTGGGGTCAACCCAAACGCTGCCTGTGGCAGCATCTATTTCGAGGAAACGAAAATGAGTCTGTCAATCCACACCAACTTTGCCGCCATGGTCACCCAGAATCAGCTGGCTTCAACCAACAAGCTGGCCAGCACTGCCATGCAGCGTCTGGGTACCGGTATGCGCATCAACTCTGCCGCTGACGATGCTGCTGGTCTGCAAATCGCCACCCGTCTGCAATCCCAGTCCAACAGCCAGAAGACCGGTATGCGCAACGCCCAGGATGCTATCTCCATGATGCAGACCGCCGAAGGTGCCATGGACGAAATGACCAATATCGTTCAGCGCATGAAGGATCTGGCTACCCAGGCCGCCAACGGTACCAGCAGCGATAAAGATATCGCCGCCATGAACGCCGAATTTGGCGAGCTGACCAAAGAGCTGAAAAATATCGCCGGCAATACCACCTTCGGTGGTGAAAACCTGCTGGATAGCACCAATGGCAAATTTGCCAAGGGTAAGGTGACTTTCCAGATTGGCGGCACTGATAAAGAAACACTTACCGTAGATATTGGTGAAACCCTGAAGAAGGTTGTCGGTGGTGCTGCTAAGAGCGCAGCAGATGTTGCGGCTTTTGCTGCAGTGACTTCTCCTGAAACTGACTTGGCAGATGCTCAGACTGCGCTGAAGACCAAGCAGGATGAATATTCACCGCTGAAGGAAGCAGAAGATAAGGCCAAGCGAGTGTACGATGCCGATACGACCAATGGCACTAACAAGACAGATTGGGAAGGTAAAAAATCAACAGCCGACGCTAAAAATGCCGAAGTAGTAACTGCCCAAATCGCGGTTGAAGACAAGCAGAAAGCGTTGAATGCGGTCTCTGCTGCTGCCATGACCGCTGGATCCGGTTTGGACTCTGGCACCCTGAAATATGGTCTGCAGAGCCAGGAACACGCTCAAAAAGCTATCGGTGAGCTGGAATCGTTT
This sequence comes from Aeromonas sp. Lyrl_2, assembly GCF_051948815.1. NCBI lineage: Bacteria > Pseudomonadati > Pseudomonadota > Gammaproteobacteria > Aeromonadales > Aeromonadaceae > Aeromonas > Aeromonas sp. Lyrl_2. Next base: position 114,952 of record NZ_JAYJLJ010000004.1, on the reverse strand, counting down.
ATGCAGGATATCACCAGCGTACGTTCCGCTTTCGGTGCCAATATCAACCGTCTGGAGCACACCGTTAACAACCTCTCCAACATGAAAGAGAACACCGATATCGCCAAGGGCCGTATCATGGATGCCGATTTCGCCACCGAAAGCACCAACATGACCAAGAACCAGATGCTGATGCAAGCTGGCATGTCTGTGCTGGGTCAGGCAAACCAGATGACTGGTATGGTCACCGGTCTGCTGCGTTAATCGCTATAAGGGCCGCCACCTGTGTGGCGGCCTCTTTTCTTCCCCTTGCCGGTTGAAAAGTGCTGGCGAAACAGCCTTTTTCAACAAGCAAGTCTTGCCCTGATACCGAAGGAGTTGATATATGCAGGTCGATCCCGCTTCAGCCGCGATGCAAATGGTGACCAATGAGCGCAAGAATATGGACAAGCTGCTCAAGGGGCAGCTTGCCACGGTCAAGGCGCAGCAGAGTTCGCTGTCATCCATCAACTCCAAGCTCTCCAGCTTTCAGACTCTGCTGAAAGATCTGAATAAGCCGGCGACGTTGCAGGCCCAGAAAGCCAGCCTCTCGCAAGAGGGGGTCATGACGGTCACCAGCAATGGCAAGGCGACCCCGGGGCAATATAACTTTCAGGTCAATCAACTGGCACAGGCCCATCAGTTCGGGGTGCAACTGACGGATGAAAAGGCGCCATTGCCAACCTCCGGTAAAGTGTCGTTCACCCTTGATGGCAAGGCGTTTGCTATCGACTTGGCGACCTTGCCAGCGGGGGCGACAGCCCAGAGTCTGGTCTCTGCCATCAATGATTCGGCGGATAACCCTGGGGTCAAGGCCAGCCTGATCCGCACTGATGGCAAGGTTAATCTGGTGCTGACCAGTAAAGAGAGCGGGGCTGCCAAGGTGTTTACCCCCACCTATGATGGCGACCCGGCTTCCGCATTCGGCAAGGCTTTTATCGATGGCAAGGTGATCACCCCGGGTCAGGACTCCATCATCAAGATGGGGGTTGGCGACGGTGCGCTGGAGATCAAGTCGCCGACCAACAAGATTGAAAACGTGGTTGAAGGGCTGACGCTGGATCTCACCAAGGTGCAAAAGCCAACCGATGGCCCGATGCAGGTGACGGTGGCTTATGACAATGAAGCCGTCACCGGTTCATTGAAGAAATTTGTTGATAGCTACAACGAGTTGCTGGATTTGCTGAACAAAGAGACATCCACCGATATTAAGGCAAAAGGCGTACTGGCTTCTGATGCCACGGTGCGAGGTTTGAAAGGTGCGCTGGCCAACGCGGTTCGCAATCTGCCTGCAGGCATGACCCTGACTCAGCTTGGTATCAAAACCGAGAAGTCGGGCAAGCTGGTGTTTAGTGACTCTGATTTCAAAAAATCGCTCGAGAAGGACCCTGAACTGCTGGGCAAGGCGCTGATGGGGGATGACGGTTTGCTCAAGCGGATGAGCAAGGTGCTCGACCCTTTCTCCAAGAGCAACGGGGTGATGGCCACTCGCAAGAGCACATTGGAAGCCAATCAAAAGCGACTTGATGATAAAATGGAGTCGCTGAATAAACGGATGGAATCTGTTTACAAGCGTTACCTCAATCAATTCACCACCATGAACCAGATGATGCAGACCATGGGAGCACTCTAAGCTTTTTCCCTGGATGAACTGGTTTTGAACCTGCAATAGCGAGTGACCCATGTTTGAATCTGAAGATGGCTATGATGCCTATCGATTTGCCGCCACAGAAGCCAAGGCCGCGAGTGCCGATCCATATCAGCTGGTGCTGATGTTGATGGATGGCTTGCTTGATGAGATAGCCAGAGCAGAAGGGCATATCTTGGCGAAACAGTTTGAGCGAAAAGGGTTGGCCATCAACAAGTGTCTGCAGATCCTGGGTGGGTTGGACAGTGCGCTTGATATGAATAAGGGGGGTGAACTGGCGGTCAATCTGCATCGTCTTTATGACTACTGCGGTCAAAAATTGTTCGAAATCAGCGTTTCCAACAATGTTGAGGGGTTCGCCGAAGTGCGCAAAATCCTGCAAGAGCTGAAAGAGGGTTGGGAAGCAATGGCGCGTCATCCTCGTTAATACGGAAGTAGTACTTCCTTCCTCTCTGTTCTTCCTCACCCCCAACATATTGAAATTTCTTGGTTCTCGGCCTGGCCCACTCCTTGCTTGTGGGCTGGTTCATCTTCTTTTTGGGGCTCGTCATGCCAGGTATTGCTCCCGTGTTACGTGAGACCGAACTGCAGACTCGCCAGCGTCAGTTATTGGGGTTGGGTACGCTCTTGCTGCAACAAGCGCAAGCTGGCCAGTGGGATGCAGTCAGGCTAACCGATGGACGTTTCGCACAATTTGTCTCTCAAGTTAGCCGGAATCCCCAACTCTGGGCTGCGTTGCAACCAGCAAGAGATAAAGCCCGAATTTTGTATCGACAGGCATTGCAACTCTGCGAGCAGGAAACCCTGGTTCGTAAACAGGAGTGGCAGCAGCTTTCTTCGATTCGTGAAGGCTTGACCGCCTACGGTGAGACAGAGCAATGGGATTGATTCAATTTAGCGGTTTTGACGCTGCGTATTCGCCTGATGTCACGGCCTTGAACCGTTTGTCCGGCCAAGCCGGCAGTGAAGGTGAGCTGTATCAACCGCTGGATGAGGCGGTTGACCCTCTGCTTGCATTGCCCTTGCCCGAGCTGGCTGCCAGCGATGTTGCGGTAGAGGAAAAAGAGAGAGAACAGCCGGGGGCGGAAGGCGACCCGGCTGAACAGCTGCCGGCGTTTACCAATATGCCTCCTCTCTTTGTCAGAGTAAGTGATGCCGATCTTGATGGTTTTCGTGTGAGCCGTACTTTTTCCCGAGCTGAAGGTAGCACCGGTGGCCAGCAGGTGGTGGTGGATAACAAATTGCCACCCTCTCTTCGTACCTTGATGGGGAGTGCGACCGCGCTGCCCGAGCAAGAGGTGATGCCGCGTCGTGAAACGGTCTCTGCCGCTGCAGAACAGGCGCTCTCTACGTTGCTTGTCAAATCGAATGGGCAAACCGGTGTATTGCCCGGCCGCTTCACCTTGCCGGTTATGGCTGCCGGTTTGGATATGGGAAGTGTGCCTGACACCGCTGCGGTAGAAAACAGGTTGCCAGATGCTCGCCAGCTGGCAGTCGGTCAACTCGCTGCTGTACCGCCGCGTCCTGCCGACTATCAGTGGGCTCCTGTCCGGTTGTCAGACAACCAGAGCCAGTGGGGACAGCAGCTGGTTAACCTGCTTCAGGACAAGGTTGAACTGCAGGTCAATCAACAGGTGAAACAGGCTCATATCCGGCTGGACCCGCCAGAGCTGGGGCGACTGGAGTTGACCGTCAAGCTCGATGGTGACCGGCTCAATGTCCAGTTGAACGTGACCAATCCGGCTGTGCGCGATGCGATGATCCAGTCGATGGAGCGCTTGCGCATGAGCTTGGCTCCCCATCATGCCGGTGGGGTCGAGGTCAATGTGGGGCAGGGTGGCGAACAGGGACAGCAGGAGCGGTGGCAACAGGAGAAGATCCTGGCTGGCCGCCGCCAGTGGCAGGATGATCCGGATTCCCAATGGGATACGGTGCACGACTGGCTCAATACACTGGTCTGATTTTTAACCCGTAATAACGAGAGTGGTTTTACATTATGCGGCGTGTCATGAAGTGGTTGATGATATTCGTCATGGCTCTGTGTCTGTTGGCCATACTGGCCTATGGCGCATGGCTTAAGCGCGATGTGGTCGAAGTCTGGCTCGGATTGGCAGAGCCAAAGCCCGAGCTGAGCAGCACTCCGCTGTTCAAGCCGATGGAGCGCTTTGTTATCAGTCTGGAAGGGGGTGAGCAGTCTCATTATCTGGTGCTGGAGCTGGCACTGGTGACCTACAACCCGGCGCAGGTTGCCAAGCTGGATGAACTGACGCCACTGATCCGCAATGCCATGGTGCAGTATTTCAGCCACCGCTCCCATGATGACGTAAAAGTCGAGCTGCAGAATATTTCCAAGTTGCAAGTCTCTCTGCGCGACAAGCTGGTCACTACGGTACAGGGATATGGCTATAAGCCCTATCTTGATGAAGTGCTGATCACCAAGGTACTGGTACAGTAGCCACGATATGACAGATTCCGTTTGGGATGCTCAACAAGAGTTTGCCGATACTCCGCAACTTCCTCGCACGGGAGAGCCCGCCATTCTTGCTCGCTATCTGCCCTTGGTGAAGCGAGCTGCCAGCCATCTGCGCAGCCAGGTCAGTGCCTGTTTTGATCAGGAGGACATGGAACAGGTGGGAATGATGGGATTGCTGGAGGCGTGGCGCCGTTATGGCAGCGAGCCAGATGCCCAGTTTGAAAGTTATGCTTTCAAACGGATCCGTGGTGCCATGCTCGATGAGTTGCGCCGTCTGGACTGGCGACCCCGTCAGCTGCGACAGCAGGTGCATGGCCATAATCAGGTGCAGCGTGAACTGCACAATTGTTTGGGCCGACCCCCCTCAGAACAAGAACTTGCTACTGCGCTCGACTGTTCGGTGGATGAGGTGCGTCAGTTGTCCTACGCCAGCCAGGCTGAAGCACTGCAGAGCCTAGAAGAGTGGCTGGAGAATGGCGGCAAGGCGCCAACAACCGAGTCTGATGATGTCGATATGGCGATGACCATCAGCAAGGTGTTGGCCACTCTGGATAAACGCGAGCAGTTATTGCTTTCCCTCTATTACCAGCAAGAGCTCAACATGAAAGAGATCGCGCTGGTGCTGGGATTAACCGAATCCCGGGTTTGTCAGTTGCACAAACAATGCGTACTTCAGCTAAAGCAGCGATTGGTCGACTCCATATAGTAGTGCTTCACCTTTACTGGTGACCCTTCTTGTATCGTGCGGGAACATTCATGCAAAAACAGATTGGCATCGGCGTCATATTGGTGTGCGTGCTGGGTGGCTTCATGATGGCCGGGGGGAACCTCGCCGCCTTGTGGCAGCCAGCCGAACTCATCATCATTATCGGCGCAGCGGTAGGCTCCATGTTTCTTGGCAACTCGAAAGAGGTGATGCATGAAATGTGGCGGCAGATAAAAATGTGCTTCAAAGCCAACAAAGAAGAGAAAGAGGTCTATCGTGAGCTGTTGACTCTGATGCATCAACTGCTTGAAGAGACACGCAATAAGGGGATGAAGGCGCTCGACGAGCATATTGAAAATCCCCAGCAGAGCTCGGTTTTCTTGATGTATCCCCAGATTTCGGAAGATCCCCAACTGCTTGGTTTCATTATCGATAACCTGCGTCTGCTCGGAATGGGCAAGATCACACCCCATGAACTGGATACCGTGCTGGAGCAGGAGATTATGGCTATTGAAGAAGACATGCTCAAGCCTGCTCATGCCTTGCACAAAACCGGCGAGGCCTGCCCGGGCTTCGGCATTCTTGCTGCGGTGATGGGGATCATCATCACCATGCAGCAACTGGACGGCCCACTGAGCAATATCGGTGTCCATGTGGCGGCCGCTCTGGTGGGCACCTTTATCGGTATTTTCCTCTGCTACTGCTTGCTGGAGCCAATTAGCAATGCCATGGAAGAGATGGTCAAGCGCCGTATCGGTTTGTTGATGTGCATCAAGTCGATCCTGATTGCCCAGTTGCGTGGCAAGACACCGCTGCTTGCCGTCGATTCGGGTCGCAAGATCCTGGAGCCTGAAGTCAAACCAAGCTTCCTTGAGCTGGAAGATTGGGTGACCAACAGGGCGATGTAATGCGCAATCACGAACAGATTATCGTCAAGCGCCAGCAGCGTCGTAACAGCGGTCCCAAAGGGGGAGGCGCCTGGAAGGTGGCATTTGCCGACTTCACGTTGGCCATGATGGCGTTCTTCATGGTGCTTTGGATCCTCGCTGTGTCAAATCAGGAGGAGCGGGAAGTCGTTGCCAGCCGCCTGCGGGACTACAGCATCATGGACAGTGAGGCCAACCCGTTTGATATTCGCAACAGCCCCTATCCTGTCGATCTCGGTGGCAACCCCTCTGTGATGGATGAGCTTAACCCCAAGTTCGATCAGCAGGGTCAGCTGATGCCAAAGCATATGGATCGTAATCAGAGCATTTTTTCTGATGGTCCGGGCGGCGGGTATGAAAAGCTGTTGATAGGTAAGCTTGAGGGTGAGGCTCAGATGAAGCAGCTGGCCAGCTTTATCGACCATCTTGCTGAGCAGATGCAGGCGAAGAATAACCTCGAGATTCAAATTGTTCCCCAAGGATTGCGGATCCTGATCCGTGATGACGCGGATCGGGAAATGTATAGCCGCGGCAGTGCCCGTATCAGCCCTTTCTTTCGCCATATGTTGATGGCGCTGGCACCCATATTCCAGCGTATCGAGAATCGGGTCATGATTTCTGGCCATACCGACAGCACACCGTTTGCCGGTGACAATTACAGCAACTGGGAGCTGTCGTCAGACCGCGCCATGATGGCAAGACGGGTGTTGCTGGTGGGTGGCATGCCACCTGAACGGGTCGGGCAGGTTGTCGCGATGGCCGATACCATGCTGGAAGATACCCGGAATCCGCAAAGCAGCCGTAATCGGCGCATTGAATTGCTGGTCATGACAACTCAGGCAGAAACGAATCTGGAGCAACTTTTCAGCTCCCAAACGCAAGCGGCAGCTAGTCATGCCAAGGAGATGATTTCCCATGGACGACCCTGAGATCGAGTTTCCGCTGCATACCTCGCAAAATGATCCACGCAGAAAGGTACCGCGCTGGTATCTGCACGATGGAACTACGCCTTTTGAGTCACAGAGTTGCGGGATTGCGGCCAGATTGCTGATTTCCGGATTGCTGTTTGATAAGAGCATCGGCCGCGCAGTGATCAAAGATATTGGCCCGGGCGGGGTCGGTTTCCTTGCTCCGGCTCGATTTGAATTACCCGAAACGGTGACGCTCTCCCTGTTGCCGCGAATTGCGCTGGATTGCAACATCACTCATCGTCGCGCTATTGGTCGGCAGCTCTGCTTTTATGGTGCTCGCTGGTCATATCCGGAAGAGGTTGATTTGGCTCCTGTACTGAGCCATTGGCGCCACTGTTTCATGGTGCCGCAATCAGCGGCCGCTTCTGCTGAATCCCAAGAGGATCAGGCAAGCGTTCCAGTCTGATCTCGCCTCGACTCATATCAAGCCCCCTGGCAGCTTTCAGCAACAGGGGATCATGCAGACTGTCCAGTGAGACCGCTTTGACAATGGCGGTCGCCCCTTTCTTCCGGTTGGCGGTGGGGGCTTTGCCCTTGCTATAGACGATAGGGCAATGGGTTATCCCTTGCGCGACAGGGAGTTGCCAGGCCGGATTCCAGCGGCTGGCTTCATTCATTGATACGCCTTTTGCCTGAGCCCACGCGGGCAGTGAGCAGCCGTTCGGATGACGGAATATTTGCAAGTCATTGCCGCTGTGCCATGGCGGAAGTTGAAACTGATAGCTGTCAGCCATATCAAGCAGTCTTGCCAGCGCAACAAAGCGCGCGACATAAACGCGTGTTTCAGTCGGAAGTTCCAGTTCCCATATATTACGTGTCCCCGCTTTTAAAACCGCATTGAGTACCCGCCCTTCTCCTGCGTTGTAGGCGGCCATAGCAAGCAGCCAGTCATTGCCAAAGAAGCGATAAAGCCATGCCAGATAGGAAAGGGCAGCCTCTGTCGCCAATGGCAGTGAATAGCGCCCATCAAATTCGCTGGTGATGGGAATGGCAAATCGGGTGGCGGTATCTGGCATCAGCTGCCAAGGGCCTGCGGCGCCAGCAGAAGAGACCACATCCAATCGGTAACTGCTTTCCAGTAAAGGAACAAAGGCAAGCAAGGGCGGCAGTTTGCGTTCGTGAACCTGTCCCGCGATCCAGCGAATAACGGGCTGTGTCTCCGCAAGACGTTGTTGGAGATAAGGGCGCTGCTTCAGTAGGAATTGTTGCTGCTGGCTGACCAAGTCGACCCCTTTTCCCTGGATCGGGATTGGGAAACCAGCTTGCCAGTGATAATTGTGATAAGCATGGCAAGATGTTGATATCATTAACATCCCACTCATTAGCAAAAAAACGAGCCGGGTCATGGGGCAATTGTTGAGCAAGGATCGCGCAATAATAAAAACATGATATATCTCAACAGTTTTTTGAATTTAAGGTCGTCTGATCATGTGTAATCCAGGACGTAGCAAGCATGATAACACGAGTAAAAAAGAGCCCAAATTCGGGTAAAGCGATTCAGAAGTTTTTGCTGTATCTGATACTCGCCAATTTCATTCTGATGGGCTTATACATTGGTTACGCTCAAGAGCTGACATTTGCCACCAATATTCTGCTGACATCCCTGCTGATTATTTACAATCTGTTGCTTTGTCAGTTGGTGTCTCTGCGTGCTCGCCGTTCGAAAGATGGTTACATCATCTATCCAGTGATATGTGTCAGTATTTTGCTCTGTGCAGTGGTATTGTTCCGTTTCATCATATCGCCCAGATAGTGACCGCTCACCGACTTGCTGCTTATTAATCACTTTCTGTTTTTTCAGCAATAACTCTTGGAAAATCAACCTACTCAATCCGCAGCATGCAATTGCTGCGTCAATATGTTCCCTCTGTCCCATCTCCTTGCTTGAAAAGCCCCCTGCACGTCCTTAAACTTCAAGGTGGGGAAAAGTGGATCAAAGTGGTTTTTAGAGGGGCAATCTGCCTGCTCACTCACCTTCAGGGACTGCAATTTGTTGCGTGGCGCTCATGCCATCAGCCTGGACAGTAAAGGGCGGCTGGCAATTCCGACCAAATTCCGTGATTGGCTGCGCGATGAAAGCGACGGCCAGCTGGTCTGCACCATCGATATTGCCCATCCCTGTCTGCTGCTTTATCCCCTGAATGAATGGGAAGAGGTCGAGCGCAAGCTCAAGACTCTCTCCAGCATGAATCCGCAAGAGCGCCGTTTGCAGCGACTGCTGCTGGGACATGCAACTGAATGCGAGCTGGATGGCAATGGCCGTCTGCTGCTCAGTCAGCCACTGCGCAACCATGCGGGGCTGGACAAGAAAATCATGCTGGTGGGCCAGCTCAACAAGTTTGAGCTGTGGGATGAAGCCCGCTGGCAACAACAGGTCAATGACGACATCTTGGGTCTGCCCGGGGACGATTGGGCAAGCTCACCACGACTACAGGATTTCTCTTTATAAATGACCCAAGCCGCTGAACACATCACAGTGCTGCTGCACGAAGCCGTTGAAGGTCTGGCCATCAAGCCGGACGGTGTCTACGTCGACGGTACTTTTGGCCGTGGTGGTCATTCTCGTCTGATCCTGCAGCACCTTGGCCCCAATGGCCGCCTGATCGCCATCGACCGCGATCCCCAAGCGATTGCCGAGGCCGCCAAGATCCAGGATCCCCGTTTCGAAATCGTGCACGGCCCCTTCTCCGGCATCGCCTCCTATCTCGATGAGCGCGGTTTGCTGGGCAAGGTGGATGGCTTCCTGCTGGATCTGGGGGTCTCTTCACCCCAGCTGGATGATGCCGAGCGCGGCTTCAGCTTTATGAAAGATGGTCCGCTCGATATGCGGATGGACCCCACCTCCGGTCAGAGCGCCGCCGAGTGGCTGGCCAAGGCCGATGTGGATGACATCGCCTGGGTGCTGAAGACCTTCGGTGAGGAGCGTTTTGCCAAGAAGATCGCCCGTGCCATCGTGCACGACCGAGTGACCGAGCCTTATGTGCGCACTCGCCAACTGGCGGAGATGATTGCCCGGGTCAATCCGAGCAAGGAGAAGGGTAAGCATGCGGCAACCCGCAGTTTCCAGGCCATTCGCATCTATATCAACAGCGAGCTGGACGAGATCGAAACCGCGCTCAACGGTGCACTGGAAGTGTTGGCACCACATGGCCGTCTGTCGGTGATCAGCTTCCATTCGCTGGAAGACCGCTTGGTGAAGCATTTCATCCGCAAGCACGAGAAGGGGCCGGAAGTGCCTTACGGCATTCCGTTGACCGAGGCCCAGCTGGCTGGCGGTCGCAAATTGAAGTCGGTCGGCAAGGCGCTCAAGCCTTCTGATCATGAAGTATCTGAAAACAGCCGGTCACGGAGCTCGGTGCTGCGGGTTGCCGAACGGCTGGCGGAGTAAGCGATGAGCGAAGTGCGTGTTCATCTTGCCAAGGAGATCGTTGCCGATCTCTGGCGGCACAAGCTGCAGATTTTTCTGTCGGTCGCCGTGCTGGTGACCGCGTTTGCCGTGATCCTGGTGACCAACATGACCCGCGGTCTGACGGCCAAGCAGAACGATCTGATGGCAGAAGAGGATCGCCTCAATATCGAATGGCGCCACCTGCTGCTGGAGCAGGGCACCCTGGCTGAACACTCCCGGGTGGCGAGTCTGGCGATGGACAAGTTGCAGATGGGTCGTCCGCTGGTGACCACCGAGAAGGTAATTACCCAACCATGAAACGCAAGGCTACAGCCAAAGCTGCCAAAGCGAATGTCAAAGCGCCATCTATCTATCCATGGCGCTTTCGCACGCTTGCGGTGTTTATCGGCATCGCGTTTGTGGGTCTGATCCTGCGTCTTGCCTGGATCCAGGTGATCAATCCGGATCGTCTGCGTCAGGAAGGGGACATGCGCTCCCTGCGTACCACCTCTACCCAGGCGGTGCGCGGCATGATCACCGATCGCAACGGCGAGCAGCTGGCGGTTTCTGTGCCGGTCGAAGCTGTCTGGGCCGATCCCAAGACAGTGCATGAATCCGGTGCCATCAATAACGAGCGAGCCTGGCTGGCACTTTCTGCCGTGCTCAAGCTCGACATCAATACCCTCAAACACCGCATCGCCAACCCCAGCAAGCGCTTCGTCTATCTGCAGCGTCAGGTTACTCCTGCGGTGGCGGAATATATCAAGGGGCTCAAGCTGGGTGGCGTCTACCTGCGCCCCGAAGCGCGCCGCTTCTATCCGACTGGCGAAATCAGTGCCCATCTGGTGGGGGTGACCAACATCGATGGCAGCGGTATTGAAGGGATTGAGCGCAGCTACAACGAGTGGCTGACGGCGACACCCGGCGAAATGCGGGTGCGCAAGGATCGTCAGGGGCGCGTCATCGAGCGGCTTGGCATCGTCAAAGAGGGCAAGAACGCCAACGATCTGCAGCTCAGTATCGATCAGCGGGTGCAGGCTCTGGCCTACCGAGCCCTCAAGCGGGCAACCGACGAGAACAAGGCGACCTCCGGCTCCATGGTGATGCTGGATATCAAGACCGGTGAAGTGCTCGCCATGGTCAACACCCCCTCCTATAACCCGAACAACCGAGGCCAGTATCAGAGCTTCCGGGTACGCAACCGGGTGGTGACTGATACCTACGAGCCAGGTTCGACCGTCAAGCCATTGATTTTGCTCAGTGCCTTGCAGGCAGGTGTCACCAGCTGGAAGGATTTCATTCCCGGTGGTCCGCTCTTTATCGGTGCCAAGCAGATCAAGGACGTCAGTATCCACAAGGCGACCAACCTCTACGATATCCTGCGTTACTCCTCCAACATCGGTATGTCGCGCATCGCGTTGCGGATGCCGGCGCAGGAGATGATCAACACCCTCAGCATGTTCGGTTTCGGCATGGATACTGGCAGCGGGCTGATGGGCGAGAGCAGCGGCATGCTGCCCCAGCGTCGCCGCTGGTCCGATATCGAGCGGGCAACCCTCTCGTTCGGTTATGGTCTGCGGGTCACCCCGCTGCAGCTGGCTTCCGCCTACGCCACCCTGGCCAACAAGGGCAAGCGGGTGCCGCTCTCCATCGTCAAGGTGACTACGCCGCCCAAGGGTGAGCAGGTTATCGATCACAACAACGCCGCTGCCATGTTGCAGGCGCTGGAGTATGTGGTCGACAACGCCATTCCAAAAGCCAAGATCCCGGGCTATCGGGTTGGCGGCAAGAGTGGTACCGCCAAGGTCGCCGTCGCCGGTGGCTATGGCAAGGATTACATGGCCTGGTTTGCCGGTTTCGCACCCGCCAGTGATCCCCGTTTCGTCATGGTGGTGGTGATCAACGAGCCAAAAGGCAGCGCCTATTATGGCGGCGCCGTGGCTACCCCACCGTTTGCAGAGGCCATGGGCGGGGTGCTGCAGCTCTTCAATATTCGTCCCGATGCGGTGCCGCCAGCGGTGCCCACCAAACTTGCCCGTACGGAGGCTTCTCTTGTCCCGCGCACTTGATGCATTACTGCGCCCCTTCGGTATCCTGGCGCCGGCGCTCACCCTGACCGATATCCAGCTGGATAGTCGGCGGGTTGGCCCCGGCTCGCTCTTCGTGGCCATTCGTGGTCATCAGGTGGATGGCAGACGGTTTATCGAACAGGCGGTGGCTCAGGGAGCGACCGCTGTTGTGTTTGAGGAGGATGGTGAATTTATCCCACCATCAACTCCGGTTCCCTGTATCGGGATGCGGGATCTGCCCGCTCACCTCTCTGCTCTTGCGGGCTATTTCTACGATCAGCCAGCCCAAAAATTGGATCTGGTCGGGATCACCGGCACCAATGGCAAGAGCACTACGGCACTGCTGGTCGCCAACTGGCGCACCCTGCTGGGTGGTAAAGCGGGTGTGATGGGCACCATCGGCAACGGCCTGTTCGGCAACCTGATCGAAGCGGAAAACACCACCGGCAGCGCCGTGCAGGTGCAAGCCAATCTGGCTGCGCTGCAAGAACAGGGCGCGGATCTGGTGGCGATGGAGGTCTCCAGCCACGGTCTGGTACAGCACCGTGTGGCAGCTTTGCCCTTTGCCGCTGCCGTTTTCACCAATCTGAGCCGGGATCACCTCGACTACCACGGCACCATGGAAGCCTATGGCGCGGCCAAAGAGCAGCTGTTGCAGCTGGTCGATGAGTCGAATGCAGTGATCAACCGCGATGACGAGCTGGGTGCCAAGTGGCTCGAAAAGTATCCAGCAGCGGTGGCGTTCAGCGTTAATGGCCCGATTGAACACCATTCTGGCCGTCAATTAACGGCGCAGCAGCTCGATTTTCACCAGCAAGGTTTTCGCGCGCAGATTAACTCCAGCTGGGGGAATGGTGTATTATCCGCCCCCTTGCTCGGGCGCTTCAACGTCAGCAATGTGCTGGCCGCGATGGGCGTGATGCTGGTGCTTGGTTATGACTTCAACGAGCTGCTGGCAACTGCCCCGAAATTGCAACCAGTGACCGGTCGCATGGAGTGTTTCGGCGGTGGCGATACGCCGCTGGCGGTGGTCGATTACGCCCACACCCCGGATGCACTGGAGAAGGCATTGCAGGCCCTGCGGGTGCACTGCACAGGCCAGCTCTGGTGTCTGGTCGGTTGTGGTGGCGACCGCGATCGCGGCAAGCGCCCCATGATGGCAGCCATGGCTGAACAGTATGCGGATCGCGTGATCCTGACCGACGACAATCCCCGTACCGAGGAGCCGGCCCGGATCATGGCCGACATGGTGGCGGGTCTTCGCGATCCTGCTGCGGTGCAGGTGGAGCATGACCGGGTCAAGGCGATTGCGCTGGCCATCGGTCAGGCGAGCAAACAGGACATCATCCTGGTGGCCGGTAAGGGTCACGAGGATTATCAGATCATTGGAACCGACAAGCGGCACTACAGCGACCGGGAAACCGTCGCGGCCGCCTTGCACACATTATTGGAGTCATTCAAATGATGACCCTCAGGCTTGCCGAGCTGGCTCAGGTACTCGATGCCCGTCTGATTGGTGACGACGGCGAGATCACCGTCGTCAGTACCGACACTCGCACTCTGGGCGCGGGTGCCCTGTTCGTTGCTCTGCGCGGCGAGCGCTTCGATGCCCACGATTTTTGCGAACAGGCCGTTCAGGCAGGGGCCTCTGCCCTGCTGGTCGAGCGTGAGCTGCCGCTGGCCATCCCCCAGCTGGTGGTAGCCGACAGCCTGAAAGGACTGGGCCGACTCGGCAAACTGGTGCGCGAGCGTATCAACCCGAAAGTGCTGGCCATTACCGGCAGCTGCGGCAAGACCACGGTGAAGGAGATGGCAACCGCCATCCTGCGCAACGAAGGGGAAGTGCTGGCCACCGCTGGCAACTTCAACAACGAGGTGGGCGTGCCGCTCACCCTGCTGCGCCTCGAACCGCAACACAAGTTTGCGGTGATGGAGCTGGGTGCCAACCATCCGGGCGAAATCGCCTGGACTACTTCACTGGCCAAACCCGATGCCGCCATCATCAACAACGTGGCGGCGGCCCATCTGGAGGGCTTCGGCTCGCTGGAAGGTGTGTTCCACGCCAAGAGCGAAATCTTTGAGGGGCTGAGCCAAGGTGGCACCGCCATCGTCAATGCCAACAACGAATTCTGGCCGAAGTGGCGGGAACGCGGCATTCAGTGCGCCTTCTCCATCGACGATCAGAGCCAGCCGTTCCATGCTCGCGATGTAGTTCTCAACACTCAGGGTTGTGCCGAGTTCGTGATGGTGACTCCGCAGGGTGAGCTGAGCCTGACTCTGGCGATCCCGGGTCGCCACAACGTGGCCAATGCGTTGGCTGCCGCCGCGGGCTGTCTGGCCCTCGGCGCATCCCTCGACTCCGTCAAGGCTGGGCTGGAACAGATGGCGCCGGTCAAGGGGCGCTTCTGCGTCCAGCGCTGGGGTGGTCTGACCGTGGTGGATGATACCTACAATGCCAGCGTGGAATCCGTGCTGGCGGGCATCGATGCCCTGACCGCCATGGGCGGCTTCAAGGTGCTGGTGTTCGGTGATATGCGGGAACTGGGTGAGGAGTCTGCCGAGCAACACGCCCGGGTTGGCCGTCATGCCCGCGAGCGCGGTCTGGATGCCGTGCTGACAGTGGGGGAAGAGAGTCGCCACACCGCAGATGCCGCGGCTGGCCGACATTTCGATAACAAGGCGTCGTTGTTTGAAGTGCTTGCGCAAATGATAAATACACATCAGGAAATTTCGATTCTGGTCAAGGGGGCCCGTGGCTCCCGCATGGAAGATATCGTCGAGATGGTCAAAGGCCATCAGGAGTCAGCCACATGCTAGTCTGGCTGGCCGAACTGCTCACCCCGCACTTCACCTTCTTCAACGTCTTCTCCTACCTGACGTTTCGCGCCATCCTGTCGATCATCACCGGACTGGGGGTTGCCCTCTGGATGGGGCCGCGGCTGATCCGCCGTCTGCAGATCCTGAAGTTTGGTCAGGTGATCCGCAACGACGGTCCCGAGTCCCACCTCAGCAAGCGGGGCACCCCGACTATGGGTGGCCTGATGATCATTGCTGCGATTTTCACGTCTGTGCTGCTCTGGTGCCGCCTCGACAACCCTTATGTCTGGCTGGTGCTGTTTGTGCTGGGTGCCTACGGCGCCATCGGCTTTGCCGACGACTACCTCAAGGTGGTGCGCAAGAATACCGACGGCCTGATTGCACGCTGGAAGTATTTCTGGCAATCCGCGGTAGCGCTGGCGGTGGCGGTGTTCCTCTATGCGACTGCAACCCATGAGGGGCAGACCCAGCTGGTGGTGCCTTTCCTCAAGGATGTGATGCCGCAGCTTGGCCTGATGTTTATCGTGCTGACCTACTTTGTCATCGTCGGTACCTCCAATGCGGTCAACCTGACCGATGGTCTCGACGGCCTGGCCATCATGCCGACCGTGATGGTGGCGGGGGGCTTTGCCCTGATCGCCTGGGCTACCGGTAACGTCAACTTTGCCAACTACCTGCACATTCCCTACGTGCCCTATACCTCCGAGCTGGTGATCGTCTGTACCGCCATTGTCGGGGCGGGTCTGGGTTTCCTCTGGTTCAACACCTATCCGGCGCAGGTCTTCATGGGAGACGTCGGTTCCCTGGCGCTGGGCGGCGCGCTTGGCACCATCGCCGTGCTGGTCCGTCAGGAGTTCCTGCTGGTGATCATGGGCGGCGTCTTCGTGATGGAGACCGTCTCGGTGATCCTGCAGGTGGGTTCATACAAGCTGCGCGGCGTGCGGATCTTCCGCATGGCGCCGATCCATCACCACTACGAGAAGAAGGGCTGGCCGGAGCCGCGCGTCATCGTGCGCTTCTGGATCATCACCCTCGTGCTGGTGCTGCTGGGTCTTGCCACCCTGAAGGTGAGGTAAGGCCATGGTCATCATCATCGGATTGGGCAAAACCGGGCTTTCCTGTGTCGATTACTTCCTCGGCCGTGGCGTGACGCCACTGGTGATGGATACCCGTGCCAACCCGCCCGGCAAGGATCAACTGCCGCCTGAGGTAGAGCTCATTCACGGGCTCGACGAGGCGCTGCTCAAGCAGGCGCACATGATTGTCGCGAGCCCGGGTATCGCGCTGGCGACCCCCGAACTGAAAGCGGCTGCCGAGTGTGGCGTGCAGATCGTCGGTGATATCGAGCTGTTTGTGCGCGAGACCCAGACCCCGGTCATCGCCATCACCGGCTCGAACGGCAAGAGCACCGTCACTACCCTGGTGGGCGAGATGATTGCCGAAGCCGGTCTCAATGTCGGTGTGGGCGGCAATATCGGCACGCCTGCGCTGGAGCTGCTCAAGCAGCCGATGGATCTCTGCGTGCTGGAGCTCTCCAGCTTCCAGCTGGAAACTACTCATAGTTTGCGTGCTGCCGCCTCCGTGGTGCTGAACCTCTCAGAAGATCACATGGATCGCTATCAGGGCATGGCCGACTATCGCGCCGCCAAGATGGAGATCCATCAGCACTCCAAACACATTCTGGTCAATCGTGACGATGCCCAGACCCTGCCCGATGTGGGTCAGGTGTGGCAGAGCTTTGGTCTCGACTGCAATGGTTATGGCCGTTGCCTGCTGGATGGCCGCTACTGGCTGACCCTGCACGGTGAACCACTGCTGGCGGTAGACGAGATGAAGATCGTCGGTGCCCACAATCAGGCCAACGCCCTTGCGGCCATGGCGCTGTGCGATGCGGTCGGTATTCCCCGCGCTGCGCAACTCACCGTGCTGCGTCGTTTCGAGGGCTTGCCCCATCGTGCCCGCTTCGTACGCGAGGTGAACGGGGTGCGCTGGATCAACGACTCCAAGGCCACCAACGTGGGAGCCACGCTGGCTGCCGTTGCCGGTGTGCGCGAGTCGGTCAAGGGGCGCCTGCTGCTGCTGGCAGGTGGTCAGGGTAAGGGGCAGGATTTTGGCCCGATCCAGGCGCTGTTGGGCAACCAGATCGATCACATGTACTGCTTCGGTCAGGATGCCGAGGTGCTGCTGGCTCTGGGCGAGCAGACCGAACGGGTGGCCGACTTGGCCGCTGCGGTTGCCAAAGCGGCGGCCGATGCCAAGCCCGGTGACTGGGTGCTGCTGGCGCCAGCCTGTGCCAGCCTCGATCAGTTCAAGTCGTTCGAGGTGCGCGGCGATCGCTTCACCGAGATGGTGCTGGCACTATGAACGCCCTTCGCGCAGCAGCAGGTCTGTTCCAGCGCTGGTTGTTACCGGCGCGTCCTGCCGGTCTCTACGATCGGCAGCTGGTACTGCTGGCGCTCTCCCTGATGGCGGTCGGGGTGGTCATCGTGGCCTCGGCGTCGATTCCCGAGGGGATTGCGCTGGGGGATGACCCCTTCATGTTTGTGAAGCGTCACGCCCTGTTTCTGGTGATGGCGCTCGGTATCTCCTGGTTTGTGTTGCAGGTGCCGATGGCGCGCTGGCAACAGCACAACGGCCCCATGTTGCTGCTGGCGATCTTGATGCTGGTGCTGGTGCTGCTGGTGGGGCGGAACGTCAACGGTGCGGTACGCTGGTTGCCGCTCGGCCCCTTCAACCTGCAGCCTGCCGAGTTTGGCAAGCTGGCGCTGTTTGTCTATCTGGCCGGTTATCTGGTGCGGCGCCAGAGCGAAGTGCGTGAAGCCTGGATCGGCTTCCTGAAACCGCTGGCTGTATTCGGGGTGCTGGCAGTCTTGCTGCTGTTGCAGCCTGACCTGGGTTCCACCGTGGTGATGTTCGTTACCTCGTTCGGCATGCTGTTTCTGGCCGGTGCCCGACTGGGACAGTTTTTGACCCTGATCGGCGCAGGCCTCGGCTCTGTGGTGATGCTGATCATCGTCGAGCCCTACCGGATGCGGCGGGTGACCTCCTTTATGGATCCCTGGGCCGATCCGTTCGGCAGTGGCTACCAGTTGACCCAGTCGCTGATGGCGTTTGGTCGTGGCAGCTGGTTTGGCGAAGGGCTTGGCAACTCTATCCAGAAGATGGAGTACCTGCCGGAAGCGCACACCGACTTCGTGTTTGCGATCCTCGGTGAAGAGCTGGGTTACGTCGGGGTGCTGGGCGCCCTGTTCCTGATTTTTGCGCTGGCGGTCAAGGCGCTCAAGCTGGGGCATCGAGCGCTGCTGGCCGAGCGGCTCTATGACGGTTATCTGGCGATCGGCATCGGCATCTGGTTCAGCTTCCAGACCTTCGTCAACGTCGGCGCGGCCAGCGGCATGATGCCGACCAAGGGCTTGACCCTGCCGCTGGTCAGTTACGGTGGTTCCAGTCTCATCATCATGTCGGTGGCGGTGAGCATGTTGATTCGAATCGATTTTGAGTTGCGTCAGGCGACAGCCCAGGCGCGCGTGCGGGAGGTTTAGTGAGCAAGACTCTGTTGGTGATGGCAGGTGGTACCGGTGGGCATGTGTTCCCCGGTCTGGCCGTGGCCGATCGCCTGAAGGCCCAGGGCTGGACTGTCCACTGGCTCGGCACTGCCGACCGGATGGAGGCGGAGCTGGTGCCCGCCCACGGTTATCCCATCTCCTTCATCGATATTCAGGGGGTGCGTGGCAACGGCATCAAGCGACTGCTGGTGGCGCCCTATCGCATCGTCAAATCGATCCTGCAGGCGCGTCAGGTACTCAAGACCGTTCGCCCTGATGTGGTGCTCGGCATGGGCGGTTTTGCCTCCGGCCCGGGTGGGGTGGCGGCCTGGTTCTCCGGCATCCCGCTGCTGCTCCATGAGCAAAATGCTGCTGCCGGCATGACCAACAAGTTGCTGGCCCGTATCGCCAGGCGGGTGTTGATGGCATTTCCGGGCGCCTTCGCGCCGAGCCGTCGCACCGCCGTGGTCGGTAATCCAGTGCGTCCCGAAGTGGTCGCCCTGCCGGATCCGCAACTGCGCAGCGGGGATGAGCCACTGCATCTGCTGATCGTCGGCGGCAGTCTAGGAGCGCGGGTGCTCAACGAGCAGGTACCTGCTGCGGTGGCAGCATCCGGCGTGCCCATTGAAGTGCGTCACCAGTGTGGCAAGGGCAATGCTGAGGCCGTCTCTGCTGCCTATGCCCAGCACGACATCAATGCCGAGGTGAGCGAATTTATCAAGGATATGGCCAGCGCCTACGCCTGGGCCGACCTGGTGGTCTGCCGTGCCGGTGCCCTGACTGTTTCCGAAGTGGCTGCCGCCGGTGTGGCTGCCATTTTCGTGCCGCTGCCCCATGCGGTGGATGATCACCAGACCCGTAACGCCTTGACTCTGGTCGACGGCGGTGCGGCCGAGTTCCTGCCCCAGTCCGAGCTGAATACCGCATCACTGGCGGCGCGTCTGACCTGGCTGGCTGGTCGCAGGGAGACCCTGTTTAACATGGCGAAAGCGGCTCGCCGCGTCGCCATCACCGATGCGGCCGAGCGGGTTGCAGATGAGTGCAAACAGCTCGCAACCGGGCAGCGTGGTAAAGATTGATGAGCAAGGTTGCAGCGGTGACACCGTGCAGCCTTGTACCTGTATGTATTGATGCCGCCGTGCAACTGCGTTTTGACGGCGCATGGCCTGCGGCAGACTAAAGAGACGATTATGACCAAGGTTGAACTGGCAAAACTACGTACTGTGATCCCCGAAATGCGCCGCGTGCGTCGCATCCACTTTATCGGCATCGGTGGTGCCGGTATGGGCGGGATTGCCGAAGTGCTTGCCAACGAAGGGTATCAGGTAACAGGTTCTGATCTGGCTCGCAACGCCGTGACCGAGCGGTTGGCCGGACTGGGCGCCCACATCTTTGTCGGCCACAGTGCCGAACACGTTGAGGGTGCCAGCGTGGTGGTGGTCTCTACCGCCATCAAGCAGGACAACCCGGAGCTGCTGGCCGCCCGCGAACTGCGGATCCCGGTCGTACGCCGCGCCGAGATGCTGGCCGAGCTGATGCGTTTCCGTCACGGTATCGCCATTGCCGGTACCCACGGCAAGACCACCACCACCAGTCTGGTGGCGAGCATCTATGCCGAAGCCGACCGCGACCCGACCTTCGTCATCGGTGGCCTGCTCAACAGTGCCGGTACCAATGCCCGACTGGGCAGCAGCCGCTACCTGATCGCTGAGGCGGACGAGAGCGACGCCTCTTTCCTGCATCTGCAGCCGATGGTCTCTATCGTGACCAACATCGAAGCGGATCACATGGATACCTACGGCGGTGATTTCTCCAAGCTGAAGGCCACCTTCATCGAGTTTCTGCACAACCTGCCCTTCTACGGACTGGCGGTGGTCTGCATCGATGATCCTGTGATCCGTGGCATGTTGCCCGAGATTGCCCGTCCGACCCTGACCTACGGTCTCTCCAACGATGCCGATGTACAGGTGCTGGATTTTGTCCAGACCACCAACCACAGCTGCTTCCGTGTTCGCCGCAAAGAGGCGGGTGAGCTGCAGGTGACCCTCAATTTGCCGGGTATTCACAACGCATTGAACGCCGCAGCGGCGATAGCTGTCGCGACAGAGGACGGGGTCAGCGACGAGGCCATCATCTCTGCACTGGCCAAATTTGAAGGGGTCGGTCGCCGCTTCCAGCAGTATGGCGAGTTTGAAACCGGTCGCGGCAAGGCGATGCTGGTGGACGATTACGGTCACCACCCGAGCGAAGTGAAGGTCACCATCAACGCCGCCCGTGCCGGTTGGCCCGAGAAGCGTCTGGTGATGGTGTTCCAGCCGCACCGTTATACCCGCACCCGCGACCTCTACGAGGACTTCGCCGATGTGCTCTCCAAGGTAGACGTGCTGGTGATGCTGGAGGTTTATGCTGCCGGTGAGGAGCCGATCCCGGGCGCTGATGGACGGGCACTGTGCCGCTCCATTCGCTCGCGTGGCAACCTGGAACCCATCTTCGTCGCCACACCGGATGACGTGCCAGCCGTACTGGCCGACCTGATCGGCGAGGGGGATTTGGTGCTGACTCAAGGCGCCGGGAACGTCGGGGCGCTGGCTCGTCGTCTCGGAGAGATGAAATTGAGCATAGATAGCATGAAATCTGGCGCCTGAGGGCCCAATGAGTATTTTGACCGCCAAGCCGGGGCCTATATAATGGCGAACCGGTCTGTCAAAGGCCGGTTTAGCGCGTTACACGGGGATCGATCGGGTGGAGGCAAGGGCACAGGGGCGCACCAAGGGTGGCTTCATCGCAGGGGTAGCATTTTTCCTGCTGGTGATATGGGGCTGCTACCGGACGGCGCTGGATGTTAAAGGTTGGCTGACAGATGCCAACCGGTTGCCCATGAGCGAGCTGTTGCTGCAGGGGCAACACCAGTATTTGCAAACCGAAGAGCTGCGGATGGCCGTGCTGGATGGCGCCGAGCTGCGCAACTTCTTCGAATTGGACGTCAACGAATTGCAGGCAAGGCTCAACGCCCTGCCATGGGTGGCCTCGGTCTCGGTACGAAAGAAGTGGCCGAACAAGATCAAGATCTACCTCACGGAACAAGATGTGGCGGCTCGCTGGAATGGCAACCGCTTCGTCAACACCAAGGGCAAGGTATTCAGTGCCCCAGATCGGGTCAAGACACCGCTGTTGCAGCTGTCAGGGCCGGATGACCAGGCCGCTCGGGTGTTGAAAGAAAGTCGGCAGTACGAGTCGCAACTGGCTGCCAAGGGATACAAGTTGCTGGGGGTGAATCTGACCCCCCGCCATGCCTGGGAACTGACCCTGGATGGCAATATCAAGCTGTTCCTGGGACGCAATGACATTGCGCTCCGGCTGCAGCGGTTTATCGATGCCTTCCCGGTTATCGAACCCCGTGCGCAAGTCGCCTACGTGGATCTTCGATACGACACCGGAATGGCAGTTGGCTGGAAGAAGAGCGAAGAGAAAGTGCATGACCAACACCGCAGATAGGAATTTGATTGTCGGACTGGATATCGGCACAACCAAGGTGGCGGTTCTGGTCGGGGAAGTATTGCCGGACGGTGAACTGAACGTCATCGGTATGGGCAGTCACGCTTCTCGCGGAATGGAGAAGGGCGGGGTCAATGACCTCGACTCCGTGGTCAAGTCACTGCGCCGCGCGGTGGAAGAGGCCGAGATGATGGCGGATTGCCAGATCAGCTCGGTTTACCTCGGTTTGTCCGGCAAGCATATTGATTGCCGCAACGAGACCGGTATGGTGCCCATCTCCGATGAAGAGGTGACCCAGGAGGATGTGGACAACGTGATCCACACCGCCAAGTCGGTTCGCCTCTCCGACGAGCTGCGGGTGCTGCATGTGCTGCCTCAGGAGTTTGCCATCGATTATCAGGAAGGGATCAAGAATCCGGTTGGCCTCTCCGGTGTGCGGATGGCAGCCAAGGTTCACCTGATCACCTGCCACAACGACATGGCCCGCAACATTGAGAAATGTGTGGAGAAGGTCGGTTTGCGCGTGGATCAACTGATCTTCTCCGCGCTGGCCTCCAGCTATGCGGTGTTGACCGAAGACGAGAAAGAGCTGGGTGTCTGCGTGGTGGACATCGGTGGCGGCACCATGGATATGTCGCTGTTTACCGGCGGTGCCCTGCGCCACACCAAGGTGATCCCGTATGCTGGCAGCACTGTGACCAGCGACATCGCCTACGCCTTCGGCACGCCGCCGCTCGACGCGGAAGCGATCAAGGTGCGCTACGGTTGCGCCCTCGGTCGTCTGGTCAGCAAGGAAGACAATATTGAAGTACCCAGTGTCGGCGGTCGCCCGGCGCGCAGCCTGCAACGGCAGACACTGGCTGAAGTGATTGAGCCCCGTTACACCGAGTTGCTCTCCATGGTGAATGATGAGCTGGTGCGGGTACAAAGCGAGTTGAAAGCGCAGGGGGTCAAGCATCAGCTGGCAGCCGGTGTGGTCTTGACCGGCGGCGCGGCCCAGATTGAAGGCATTGTGGAGTGTGCAGAGCAGATCTTCCAGAGCCAGGTCCGGGTGGGAGAGCCCATGAACATACGTGGTTTGAGTGATTACGTGCAGGCACCGGTGTACTCGACTGCGGTCGGGTTGCTGCAATATGGCCGCACCCATCAAGCCACAGGTAGCAACAAAGAATATGCCGCCAAGGCAAGCGTCGGTGGCCTGGTCAAACGGGTTAGCAACTGGCTGCGTGGCGAGTTCTAAGAATTTTGCTGAGTCAGGCAAATAAAGCGGAGAGACAACATGTTTGAATTTATGGATAGCCACACTGACGAAGCCGTCATTAAAGTGATCGGTGTAGGTGGCGGCGGCGGTAACGCTGTCGAGCACATGGTTCGTCAAAATATTGAGGGTGTTGAGTTCATTACCGTCAACACCGACGCCCAGGCACTGCGTAACTCCAGCGCCAACACTACCCTGCAGATCGGCGGTGGCATCACCAAGGGTCTGGGTGCCGGAGCCAATCCGGAAGTGGGTCGTGATGCGGCCATGGAAGATCGCGAAGCGCTGCGTGAGCTGCTGACCGGTTCCGACATGGTGTTCATCGCCGCTGGTATGGGTGGTGGTACCGGTACCGGTGCTGCGCCGATCGTGGCTGAAGTGGCCCGCGAGATGGGCATCCTGACCGTTGCTGTGGTGACCAAGCCGTTCTCCTTTGAAGGGAAGAAGCGGATGGGCTTTGCCGCCCACGGTATCGAAGAGCTCTCCAAGAACGTCGACTCCCTGATCACCATCCCCAACGACAAGTTGCTGAAGGTGCTGGGTCGCGGTATCTCCCTGCTGGATGCCTTCAAGGCGGCCAACGATGTACTGCTTGGCGCGGTACAGGGCATTGCTGAGCTGATCACCCGTCCGGGCTTGATCAACGTCGACTTCGCGGACGTGCGTACCGTAATGCGCGAAATGGGTACCGCCATGATGGGTACCGGTTCCGCCTCTGGTGATGACCGTGCTGAAGAAGCGGCCGAGAAAGCCATCTCCAGCCCGCTGCTGGAAGACGTGGATCTGGCTGGTGCCCGTGGCATCCTGGTCAACATCACCGCCGGTATGGACATGACCATCGAAGAGTTCGAAACCGTAGGTAACGCGGTCAAGGC
Organism: Aeromonas sp. Lyrl_2; assembly: GCF_051948815.1. NCBI lineage: Bacteria > Pseudomonadati > Pseudomonadota > Gammaproteobacteria > Aeromonadales > Aeromonadaceae > Aeromonas > Aeromonas sp. Lyrl_2. The sequence goes on along the minus strand of NZ_JAYJLJ010000004.1, from coordinate 90,763 downwards.
CTTCGCTTCCGAAAACGCCACTGTAGTAGTGGGTACCGTAATCGATCCGGAAATGCACGACGAACTGCGTGTGACCGTGGTTGCTACCGGTATCGGTGCCGAGCGCAAGCCGGACATCACTCTGGTTAAGAGCAGCCAGGTGCAAGAGCGCCCGGTGCGTCAGCCGCTGGTTAGCGACATGATGCAAGGCCGCGTGATGGACGAAGCCCCGGCCAAGGTGGTCAACGCCGAGCCGCAAGCTCGTCGTGAACCGGATTACCTGGATATTCCGGCGTTCCTGCGCAAGCAAGCTGACTAAGCCTCTTATGGCTCTTGTTTGTTTGTTGTTCAAGGAATGTGCTAAGATGGCCTGCCAACGACCATCTGGTCCGGATTTTAAGCTGTTTAGGGTACACCCATGATTAGACAAAGAACCTTGAAAACGAGTGTACAGGCGACTGGTGTCGGCCTGCATTCGGGCCGGAAAGTCACCATGACGTTCCGTCCGGCGCCTGTGAACACAGGGATCGTTTACTTGCGTACCGACCTGAATCCTGTGGTGGAGCTGCCAGCCAATGCCGATCAGGTGCGCGATACCGTGCTCTGTACCGCTCTGGTCAACGAAGCCGGTGTCCGTGTCTCTACCATTGAGCACCTCTCTGCCGCGCTGGCAGGGATGGGGATCGACAACCTCTACGTTGAGGTTGACGCGCCCGAGATCCCGGTGATGGATGGCAGTGCGCATCCCTTTATCTACCTGCTGCAGGAAGTCGGGATCCGTGAGCAGAATGCTGCCAAGCAGTTTGTGCGGATCAAGAAGAGCATCCGGGTTGAAGACGGCGACAAGTGGGCGGAATTCCACCCTTATCGCAACGGCTTCAAGATGGATCTCGAGATCGATTTCCAGCATCCGGTTTTTGAAGGGCGCAATCAGCGTTGCGTACTGGACTTCTCCGGTGCCTCCTTCGTGAAAGAGATCAGCCGTGCACGTACCTTCGGTTTCATGCGCGATATCGAGTACCTGCGTTCCCAGAACCTAGCGCTGGGCGGAAGCCTGGAAAACGCCGTGGTCCTGGACGACTATCGGGTACTAAACGAAGACGGTTTGCGTTATGAGGATGAGTTCGTCAAGCACAAGATGCTGGACGCGATCGGTGACCTCTATATGTGTAACCGCAGCATCATCGGTGAGTTTCGTGCCTACAAGACCGGACATGCCCTGAACAACAAGCTGCTGCGTGCCTTGCTGGCCGAGCAGGAGGCTTGGGAACTGGTGACCTTCGAGGGTGAGGGCGACAAAGCGCCTATCGCTTACTACGATAACGGTCTGGTTCTGGCCTGATAGCTGTGCAACGGAACGTCGGTCCTCTCTCCGCACCGACGTTCCGTCATTTGTTTACTCCATCCTTTAATACCGATTATCTCCCGGTTTTATTTCCCGTGCAGGCTCTTGGCCGCACCTGACCGAGCAGACTGATTTCTATGAGCATTACCCTGATCCTCCACGGCAAGCAGCGACGCAAGTTGCACCTGCCCAAACAACGTCTGGCCTGGGTCGGCGGTATTCTCTTCTCCCTGTTGGCCCTTGGTGGTGGTTGGCTCTGGCAGAGCTGGCAGCAGAAAATGGAGGCGCTGGAAGTGGCGCTTGCCGTTGCCGAGCAACACTCCGTCGACCAGAGTGGTGACGAAGCCCGTGAACAGTTGGCAATGCTGGCTGCGCAGGTGGGCACCATGCAGGGTCAGCTTGGCCGTCTCAATGCCCTCGGCGAACGATTGACCGAGCAGGCCGATCTCGATCCCGACGAGTTCAATTTCAAAGAGCTGCCCCCCATGGGCGGCCCTTCTTATGATGAAGAGCTGGAAGTGAGCCTCAACGAGCTGCAAGCCTCGATGAAGCACCTCAGCCAGCAGCTCAGCAGCCGTGAAGAGCAGCTGTCGGTACTTGAATCTTTCATCATGAATCACCATATCACCGATGCCGGTTTTATTTCCGGCACGCCAGTCAAACAGGAGCGAGTTTGGGTCTCGTCCGGGTTTGGTGGACGAGTCGATCCGTTCAACGGGCGTGCCAAGATGCACAAAGGGGTCGATTTCCGTGGCAAACCCGGAACCCCGATTCTGGCCACAGGGCCCGGCATTGTTAGCTGGGCGGGCCGTCATCCGGAATTTGGCAATATGGTGGAGATTAATCACGGCAATGGCCTGGTCACCCGCTATGCCCACAACTCCAAGTTGCTGGTCGAGGTGGGCACCCTGGTTGATCAGGGTCAGAAGATTGCCTTGATGGGACGCACCGGTCGCGCGACCGGGGTCCATCTGCATTACGAAGTGTTGAAAGATGGTCGTCAGGTCAACCCCGCACGCTTTCTCAGTGCCAGACGGGGTTAGGTTTTTTTCTTCAGGTTCCAGTGACGGAACGCTTTTATAACCAGAAATAGTTGGTACCCATGATTAGCACACTGCTTACCAAGATTATCGGCAGCCGGAACGACAGAACGCTCAAGGCTTTGCGCAAAATTGTAAAACAGATCAATGCCATGGAGCCTCAGTTCGAGGCTCTCTCCGATGCCGAGTTGCAGGCCAAAACGGCTGAATATCGTCAGCGTATCGAGCAGGGTGAGACCCTGGAGCAGTTGCTGCCGGAAGCGTTCGCGACCGTGCGTGAAGCCTCCAAGCGGGTGTTCGGCATGCGCCACTTCGACGTGCAGCTGATCGGCGGCATGGTGCTGAACTCCAACCGCATCGCGGAAATGAAAACCGGTGAAGGTAAGACTCTTACTGCGACTCTGCCAGCTTACCTGAATGCCCTGAGTGGCCGCGGCGTCCACGTGGTGACGGTGAACGACTACCTGGCCAAGCGTGATGCGGAAGCTAACCGTCCACTGTTCGCTTTCCTCGGCATGACCGTCGATTGCAACGTGCCCGGTATGGATGCATCCCAGAAGCGTGACGCCTACGCCGCCGACATCACTTACGGTACCAACAACGAATTCGGTTTTGACTACCTGCGCGACAACATGGCGTTCTCGCCCGAGCAGCGCGTACAGCGCCCGCTCAACTACGCGCTGGTGGATGAGGTGGACTCGGTGCTTATCGATGAAGCCCGGACTCCGCTCATCATCTCCGGTCCGGCCGAAGATAGCTCAGAGCTCTATATCCGCGTCAACAAGCTGATCCCGCTGCTGGTCAAGCAGGACAAGGAAGACACCGAAGAGTACACCGGCGACGGTCACTACACGGTGGACGAGAAGAACCGTCAGGCCCTGCTGACCGAAAACGGTCAGATCTTCGTGGAAGAGCTGCTCAAGAAAGAGGGGCTGCTGGACGAGAACGACTCCCTGTTCTCCGCCACCAATATCAGCCTACTGCACCACGTCAACGCAGGTCTGCGCGCCCATACCCTGTTTGAGCGCAACGTGGACTATATCGTGCAGAAGGACGAGATCGTCATCGTTGACGAACATACTGGCCGTACCATGCCGGGTCGTCGCTGGTCAGATGGCCTGCATCAGGCCGTTGAAGCGAAGGAAGGGGTGAAGATCCAGAACGAGAACCAGACGCTGGCATCCATCACCTTCCAGAACTACTTCCGTCTCTACAACAAGCTGGCGGGGATGACAGGTACTGCGGATACCGAAGCCTTTGAATTCCAGCAGATTTATGGCCTGGATACCGTGGTTATCCCGACCAACAAGCCGATGGTGCGCAAGGACATGGGCGATCTGGTCTACCTGACCGCCAATGAGAAGTATGCCGCCATCATCGAAGATATCCGTCAGTGTGTGGCCAAGGGCCAGCCTGTACTGGTTGGTACTGTCTCTATCGAGAACTCCGAGCTGCTCTCCGGCATCCTGACCAAGGAAAAGATCCCGCACAAGGTGCTGAACGCCAAGTTCCACGCCATGGAAGCGGAGATCGTTGCCCAGGCCGGTCAGACAGGTGCGGTCACCATCGCCACCAACATGGCCGGTCGTGGTACCGACATCGTGTTGGGCGGCAACTGGCAGGCAGAGATTGCCAAGCTGGAGAACCCGACCAGCGAGCAGATTGCCGAGCTGAAAGCCGCCTGGCAGGTGCGTCACGATGCGGTGCTGGCCGCTGGTGGTCTGCACATTATCGGCACCGAGCGTCACGAGTCCCGCCGTATCGATAACCAGCTGCGCGGCCGTTCCGGTCGTCAGGGTGACCCGGGCTCCTCCCGTTTCTACCTCTCCATGGAAGATACCCTGATGCGGATCTTCGCCTCCGATCGCGTGACCGGCATGATGAAGAAGCTGGGCATGGAAGAGGGCGAAGCAATCGAGCACCCATGGGTCACCAAGGCGATCGAAAACGCCCAGCGCAAGGTGGAAGGTCGCAACTTCGACATCCGCAAGAGCTTGCTGGAGTTTGATGACGTGGCCAACGACCAGCGCAAGGTGGTCTACGAGCAGCGTAACGAGCTGCTGGATACCAACGACATCTCCGAGACCATCCACGTTATCCGTGACGACGTCTACGGCGCGGTGATCGACGAGTACATCCCGCCCCAGTCTCTGGAAGAGATGTGGGACGTGCCGGGCCTGGAAGCGCGCCTGAAGGCGGACTTCGCGCTGGATCTGCCGCTGCAACAGTGGCTGGCGGAAGATGACAAGCTGTACGAAGAGAAGCTGCGCGAGCGCATTCTGGACGAAGCCACCAAGCTCTATGCCCACAAGGAAGAGCTGGTCGGCAAAGAGGTGCTGCGCAACTTCGAGAAAGCGGTGATGCTGCAAACCCTGGATGGTCTGTGGAAAGAGCATCTGGCTGCCATGGATCACCTGCGTCAGGGCATCCATCTGCGCGGTTACGCCCAGAAGAACCCCAAGCAGGAGTACAAGCGCGAATCCTTCGATCTGTTTACCCAGATGCTGGAAACCCTCAAGCGCGACGTGGTCAGCATCCTGAGCCGTGTTCAGGTGCAGGAGCGCGATGTGGAAGCGATGGAAGAGCAGCAGCGCCAGCAGGCGGAAGCCGCTCCCCGTACCTATACCCACGCCGCTGCCGAGAGCCAGCTGGTCGATGAGCAGGCCGCAGGCGAAGAGGGCCACACCACCTTCGTGCGCGACGAGCAGAAGGTCGGTCGCAACGATCCCTGCCCGTGTGGTTCTGGCAAGAAGTACAAGCACTGCCACGGTCAGTTGACCTGATCGACGCTATGCCATAACAGGCGGGCCAAGTGCCCGCCTTGTTTTTGTCAGAAGGTGGCGAAGTCACTGTAGTGGCGCCACTTTGCAAAGGATTATCGGATATCAGGCATTATCGGTCGTTCACCCAGCCAGAGGTTGGGCGCATCGAACGGCCCGGTCATGTATCGCGTGTAAAGGTACCAAGATGGAACAGAAAAAACGGATCTGGGTGGCGGTTGGCGTCATCGAGAATGAACGGGGCGATATCTTCATCGCCAGACGCTCCTCCGATCGCCATCAGGGGGATCGCTGGGAGTTTCCCGGTGGCAAGGTGGAGTCCGGTGAGGATCTGCTGACTGCGCTGGATCGGGAGCTGTGGGAAGAGATCGGCATCCGGGTATTGGATTGTGCCCCCTTCATGGAACTGCAGCACGACTACCCCGAGAAGCAGGTATTGCTGGATATCTGGAAGGTGACCCGTTTCAGCGGTGAGCCGTTCGGCAAAGAGGGGCAGGGGTGTCTGTGGGTGCCGGTGGCAGAGCTGCATAACTACCACTTCCCCGATGCCAATGGCCCGATTGTAGCGCGGCTTCAAGGCCTGCTGGCATGAGCCGGTAGCAATCAACAAGCATGAAAAAAGGGCCAATCGGCCCTTTTTTCATATTGCGGAGGTGAGTGATCTGAGGCTTATAGCCACTGATCGCCCTCTTCCGGCTCCGGCAGCAGATCCGGGTTGATCTCCCCCGGGATGCGCTTTTCTTCATCGGCCCATTCGCCAAGATCGATCAGCTGGCAGCGCTTGCTGCAGAAGGGGCGGAACGGACTCTGCGGGCCCCATTCCACTTCGCTCTGACAGGTCGGGCACTTTACCTTGGTGACCATAAGCCCTCCTTAGCAGCAGGCGAGCTGGAACGGTACGTCGCCAATCGGCTGTTCTGCGGTAGGCAGAAAGCGCAGGGCGAAGCGGTTCTTGTGGCCGCTCAGGGTCGGGTAGCAGAACAGATTGCCGGGCAGCTTGATGCGGATCAGCTCGGCGCTCTCGGCGGTGTCCTGGAAGAAACCGTTGCTGGCAACCTGCTCACTGAAGCTGCCTGATTCACGCCACAGGCGCAGCAGCAGGGTGATGGCATTCATCAGCAGGTTAATGTCGCTCAGCCAGCCTTGCATCTGCTGGTGACGGGTGATGGCCGGGGTGCCGAGCCAGTGGTGTAGCTGCGGCACATCGAAGGCACACAGGCCACCGGGGATGGAGAAACGCTGGCGAATGGAGCCGAGCAGACGATCCTCTTTCAGGCGGGCACCCGGGCGTGGTGAATTGAGCAGGTTGCGGGAGAGCTGGCTGCTCTCTTGCTGCATCAGTTTGATCTGCTCCAGATCGACATCGGGCAGGCTGGCCCAGTGGCTCAGACGCTGGCCGAGACGCTCCAGATCCTTGATGAGATCGGCGCGCAGGTCACCACGCTCCAGCAACTCCTGCAGATCGAACAGCCCCTTGAAGAAGGCGATATGTGCCCAGGATTGTTCACTCTCCAGATTGTCGCGGATCTGGGAAAACAGGGACTCCAGACGAAGATAGGTCCGGCTTTTTTCATTGAGGGGGAAATCGTAAATCATGCCTAATCCTGGCCAGCCATAAACCGGCCTAGTGTACTCACACTTGGCGGCCTTGTTGAGAGGCAATTGCCAGATATGTCTCGTGCAGCGCCAAAATCCGCGTTTTAATCGCCATTTCGCTGCCATTGTGGTTTTCGATGACATCATCCGCCGCAGCGAGGCGTTCCACCCGACTTGCTTGGGCGGCGATGATGGCCCGGGCCTGCTCGGCCGATACCCCATCACGGCGACAGGTGCGTTCAATCTGGGTGGCTTCATCCACATCGATCACCAGCACCCGGTTGGCGAGGCCGGTGAGTTTGTTCTCCACCAGCAGTGGCACCACCAGCAGGCAGTAAGGAGAACTGGCCGCGGCACATTGGCGCAGCATTTCGCTGCGAATCAGCGGGTGGAGCAGGGCATTGAGCCACTCCTTGGCCTGTGGATCGCTGAAGACCCGCTCGCGCAGGGCACGACGGTCGAGTTGACCGCTCGGATCAATCACATTCGGGCCAAAATGGTCGGCGATGGCGGCAAGGGCCGGGGTACCCGGCTCGACCACTTCGCGGGCGATCACATCGGCATCCACCACCTCGATACCCAGCGCGGCAAACTGATTGGCGATAGTGGTCTTGCCGCTGCCGATACCACCTGTGATAGCAACTACATACATGGGGGCCTCTTGCTCAAAGCAGGGTAGAGAGATACCAGCGGGTGATGGTATCGCCCCATAGCAGGGCGATCCAGCCCGCGATGGCGAGGTAGGGGCCGAAGGGGATGGGCTTGCCCTGATGGTGTTTGTGCAAGGCGATCAGACTGATGCCGATCACTGCGCCGATCAGGGATGAGAGCAGCAGAATTATGGGCAGCGCCTGCCAACCGAGCCAGGCGCCCAGCGCCGCCAGCAGCTTGAAGTCGCCATAGCCCATCCCCTCCTTGTCAGTGAGCAGCTTGAAGGCCCAGTAGAGGCTCCAGAGCACCAGATAGCCCGCCATGGCACCGATCACGGCATCCGCCAGCGGCACGAAGCCACCAGCCAGATTGAACAGCAGCCCGCCCCACAGCAGTGGCAGGGTGAGCTGGTCGGGCAGCAACATTTTGTCGAGATCGATGAAGGTGAGGGCGACCAGCACCCAGGTCAGCAGCAGGGCGGCCAGTGTGCTCCAGCCTGGCGTTATGACCATGGCAACGGCCACCGAGAGCAGGGCGGTCAGCAGCTCTACCAGCGGATAGCGGGCCGAGATGGGGGCCTGACAGTCGCGGCAACGCCCTTTGAGCCAGATCCAGCTCAACAGCGGGATGTTCTCCAGCGCAGTGATGGCGTGGCCACAGTGAGGGCATGCGGAGCGCGGCACCATCAGGTTGTAGCACTCTGGCGCAGTGGCCTCCTCATCAGGGGTGAAGTAGCTGCGATATTCGGCCTGCCACTCCCGTTCCAGCATGATGGGCAAGCGGTGGATGACCACGTTAAGGAAGCTGCCGATCATCAGGGAGAAGAGAAAAACCAGCGAGAAGTAGAGCCAGGGCAAGCTGTGAGCCAGCTCGAGAAGAAGTGTCATAACCAACCGTCAGTTATTGAATGAGGGGGAGGGCATGGTTGTGGTGCCATGCCCTGATGAATCAGCCTACCACTTCGCCAAGCTTGAAGATGGGCAGGTACATGGCAATAACCATGCCGCCGACCAGCACCCCGAGCACCACCATGATGAGGGGTTCCAGCAGGCTGGTGAGGCCATCGACCAGATCATCCACCTCCTGTTCGAAGATGGTGGCGACCTTGGAGAGCATATCATCGATGGCACCGGACTCCTCACCGATCATCACCATCTGGATCACCATGTCGGGGAAGAGATCGACGGTGCGCATCGCCACGTTGATCTGCATGCCCGCCACCACCTCGTTGCGAATGGCCATGACCGCGGTGCGATAGACATAGTTGCCGGAGGCCCCTGCCGCCGAAATCAGCGCATCCACCAGCGGGATACCGGCGGAGAAGGTGGTCGACAGAGTGCGGGCAAAGCGAGCCATGGCCGCCTTGTGCAGGATCATCCCGACCACCGGAATGGTGAGGACGAACTTGTCGGTATTGTCTTTCACCTTCTGGGAGGCCCGCCAGGCCCGCACGTAAAGGAAGATGCCAAGGGCCGTGCCACCAAAGAAGACATACCACCAGTTCTGCATAAAGCGGGAGATGCCGATAACAAACTGGGTGAACACCGGCAGCTCGGCGCCGAAGCTCTTGAAGATATCCTCGAACTGCGGAATGACGAACAGCAGCAGGATGGAGGTGACCACGATGGCGACCAGAATGACCATGGTGGGGTAGAACATCGCCTTCTTGATCTTCGATTTGAGCGCTTCCGACTTTTCCCGATAGGTGGCGATACGGTCGTAGATGGTCTCCAGCGCACCGGATTGCTCACCGGCTTCCACCAGATCGCAATAGAGATCATCGAAATAGAGAGGATGGCGGCGCAGCGCCTCCGACATGGGGGTACCGGTCTCCACATCGGCGGCAATCTGCCCCATCAGCTCGCGCATCGAGGCTTTCTCGTGACTGCGGGCGATGATCTGCAGGCTCTGCACCAGTGGTACGCCGGCGGAGAGCATGGTGGTGATCTGACGGGAGACGATGGCGATATCCATCGGTTTGATCTTGGCGCCGCCCTTGGAGAAGAGCCCCTGGGACTTCTTGGCCACCTTGGTGACGTTGACCCCTTGCTTGCGCAGTTCGGCCTTGACGGTGTTGATGCTGTCTGCCTGCAGCTCGCCGGAGACCTTCTGCCCCTTGCGGTTTACCCCGTGCCAGCGGAAGGCGAAGACTTTCTTGGGGGCATTGTTCTTTTTCGTTAGGGTTGCCATCTTTGCATCCTGCAATGGGGTTAGTTGTCAGAGTCGGACTCTGCACGTCACCAACCTGGTCAAGGTGCCCGACTGGCTTGATGCCTGCGGGGTACTGATAGGGTGGGTGGTACCTTCTTGGCGCCAGCCCGGTCACTTTAATGCCTGATTATTCTGTCGTTCGGGTTGTCATCTATTCCATGTTCGTGAACGACGAATTCGCTCTGCCAGCCAAACCGTCGGGTCGTTCCGTCATACGGATCAGTTGGTTGTGACCCTGTTGACCTCGGCCAGACTGGTGACCCCGAGCCGTGCCTTCTCCAGCCCAGAGGTACGCAGGGTACGCATCCCCTCCTTCTGGGCGATCGCGGCGATTTGCAGGGAGTTGGCCCCCTGCATGATCAATTTGGCGATGTTCTCCGACATCAGCATGATTTCGTAGATGCCGACCCGCCCCTTGTAGCCGCCGGAACACTCCTTGCAACCAACCGGTTTGAACAGTCGCAAGCCAGCTGCCAGCTGCTGTGGGGTAAAACCCAGCTCCAGCAGTTCGGCTTCCGGCACCACTTCCGGTGCCTTGCAGTGGTCGCACAGTTTACGGGCCAGCCGCTGGGCCATGATCAGGGTCACCGAGGAGGCGATGTTGAAGGCCGGAACCCCCATGTTCATCATCCGGGTCAGGGTCTCGGCGGCGGAGTTGGTATGCAGGGTGGAGAGCACCAAGTGACCGGTCTGCGCCGCCTTGATAGCGATCTCGGCGGTTTCGAGATCGCGAATTTCACCCACCATCACCACATCCGGATCTTGCCGCAAGAAGGAGCGCAAGGCGCTGGCAAAGGTGAGCCCCGCCTTGGGGTTGACCTGCACCTGATTGACGCCGGGCAGGTTGATCTCCACCGGATCTTCGGCGGTAGAGATATTTACCTCGGTGGTGTTGAGAATATTGAGGCCGGTATAGAGCGAGACCGTTTTCCCCGAGCCGGTGGGGCCGGTCACCAGGATCATTCCTTGTGGCTTGGAGAGGGCGCGCAGGTACTGTGCCTTCTGGCGGTCGTCGAAGCCAAGCTGCTCGATATTGAGGCGTGCCGCCGAGGAGTCGAGCAAACGGATAACGATCTTCTCCCCCCACATGGTGGGCAGGGTGTTGACCCGCATATCCATCGATTTGTTGCGTGACAGCTTCAGTTTGATGCGGCCATCCTGTGGCAGCCGCCGCTCGGCGATATCGAGCCGCGCCATCACCTTGAGGCGAGCGGAGAAGCGGTTGGAGAGGTTGACCGGCGGTGTGGCAATTTCATGCAGAATGCCATCGATACGAAAGCGCACCCGATACTTGAACTCATAGGGCTCGAAGTGCAGGTCGGAGGCACCGCGCTTGATGGCATCCATCAGGATCTTGTTGATGTACTTGACGATGGGAGCATCGTCATCGGTGGTATTGACGCTCTCGTCCAGCCGGCTGTTCTCGTCGGAGACCTCGAGATCCGAAATTTCGGATTCGTCGATATCCTCCATGCCGAGGGCGTCATTTTCGCTCTCCAGCAGCTTGCCGATGGCGGCGGTGAGCTTGTTCTCCTCCACCAGCAGCGCTTCGGTATGAAGGCCGAAGCTGAAGCCAAAGTCCTCCAACGCCGAGACATTGGTCGGATCAGACATGGCGATATAGAGGGTGTGGCCCTGAGTGTAGATGGGCAGTACATGGTGTTTCTCAATCAGCTTCTGATTGAGGTACTTCTGCGGGATCTCGGCCAAATCAAAGGCGGCAAGATCCAGCAGAGGTACCCCATACTCCAGCTCGCAGAAATCGGCGAGCGCCTTGCTGTCGAGGATCTCGTTTTCTATCAGAAATGTCACAAAGGGTTTGCGCTGAGCCTTGGCCTGGCTCAGATAGCGCTGGGAGTCCTCTTCACTAATCAGTGAAGAGGCGGCCAGGCTTAATGCCAGGCCGCTATTAGGGCTAGAGGTCATGCGTTAGCAGAGACCAGCTGCCTCACAGCTGCCGCCGCGAGTCCAGGTAACTTGTGCTCCTGCAGTTACTGCGCTCACTAGTGGTGCTGGTGTTAGTGTATAAGTTTCATCGTCAAGAGCTGCTATGGCTGTGGCTGTAATGACGCCATCAGCGTCAACGGCCACGCTTGCTACGTTACCATAAGCAGCAGGAGCAGCAGCAGTTCCGGCGGCATTACATGCTTGCGCTTTAGTATCATCAGAAGCGCCAGCAACGCATACTTCAATGGCTGTTTTGACGGGGCCTACTGCTGCAATCACTTCTGCAAATTTGGCTCGTTTGGTGTAGGTCTGATACGCCGGCAGCGCTACCGCCGCCAGAATGGCCACGATCGCGACCACGATCATCAGTTCAATAAGGGTAAAACCCGATTGTTTCTTCATTTCGCTCTTCATGGAAAATATCCTTTTATCCTTGGTTCCTGGGAAGTGTCGGTAGAAAACTATCCGAACGTCAGTATCTTATCCGAGCTTTCAGGGGTGGCAACAGAGATTGTCGCCCTTGTTAACAACTTTTCTATCATTTACCAAAAACATGATATAAATCATAAAACAAGAGGCTTCTAACGACTCTTTTTTATGGGGAGGGACGCGGGTCCGTCATTACACTCCTTTGCTGAGGGATCCTGCATAAAGAAAAGGCGCCCATGGCGCCTTTTGCAAGTTGTTTATCCGGTTAGGTCGAGTATTTGCTCAAGCCTGCGGGGTGAATCTCACTGCTGGATAAAGCGCATGGAGAGATCGAGCGCCCGTACATGCTTGGTCAGCGCCCCGACAGAGATAAAATCGACACCGGTGGCGGCAAACTCGGCCAGGGTATCCAGCGTCACATTGCCGGAGACTTCGAGCTTGGCGCGGCCCTGATTGATGGCGACCGCTTCCCGCATCATGGCAACATCGAAGTTGTCCAGCATCACGATATCGGCCTTTGCCACCAGCGCCTGTTCCAGCTCGGCCAGCGATTCCACTTCCACCTCCACCGGTTTGCCCGGATTGAGATGACGAGCCTCATTAATCGCCTCGGCAATGCCGCCGCAGGCAAGGATATGGTTCTCTTTGATGAGATAGGCGTCGTAGAGGCCGATGCGGTGATTCTTGCCGCCGCCACAGGTGACCGCGTACTTCTGGGCGGTGCGCAGCCCAGGGATGGTTTTGCGGGTGTCGAGCAGGCGGCAGTCAGTGCCCTCCAGCTCCGCCACATAGCGGGCGGTGAGGGTGGCGACGCCGGAGAGGGTCTGGACAAAGTTCAGCGCATTGCGCTCGCCGGTCAGCAGTAGGCGGGCAGGGCCATGGAGGCGGAACAGCTCCTGATTGGGGGAGAGCACTTCCCCATCCTGCACCTTCCAATCCACCTTCACGTCGCCGCCGAGTTGTACGAACACTTCATCGACCCAGGGCTGGCCGCAGAATACTCCTGCTTCACGGGTGATGACCCGGGCGCTGGCCATCCGATCTGCCGGGATCAGTTGGGCGGTGATATCGGCGCTGGCGTCCGGTTGGTCCAGTGTGGTGAGGGCATTGCCCAGATCTTCGAGTAGTGCGGCGCGCACGGCGCGGCTGACATCCTGTTGAAACATGCCTTATTCCTGCAAGGGTCTGAGCAGCAGTTGCCGCTCCTTTTGAACCAGCTCCAGCCGACCGAGGGCGTTCATGCCAACCAGCACTTCGTCACCGTCTGCCGCCGGATTGATAAAGATGGCCAGATCGTACAAGGTCAATGGCCCCATCGCCAGCGTTTCGATGGTGCCGTTGCCGACCCGGATCTGCCCCGCGGCGGTATTGACCTGGCTGCTGCCATGAGCGGTCAGGCCGAGCCGCTCGGCAACCTGCTGCGGGATGGTGATACGGGTGGCGCCGGTATCGAGCAGCAGTTGCACCGGCTGGCCGTTGATGGCACCCTCCAGACGATAGTGGCCGCTCTGGTCGGCCCGCAGCAACAGCTCGCCGCTGGCGGTGACGCTTGGTTGGTTGCGGGAGTGAAAATAGAGGGTCAGCAGGCCCATCAAAGAGAGCCAGGCCAGTAACCACATCCAGCGTGCCGTGTGCTGCATACCCCATCCATGTCGAGCGGAAGATGACTCAGCCTAACATACCATTTCCCGTTGATTCAGTGAGTTGGTGCTGGGTTGCCTATCAGGTATCTTCGTTTTTTCGCCATTTATCAGCCAACTCGAGTAGCCGATGACCCAACTCGCTTCGCAACCTTGTTTCTCTATCGATGCCGCTGGCTGGTGCCAGCAGGCGCGCCGGGTGCCTTCTCCTCACCACAATGAACGGGTCTCGCCGGACGATATTTCCCTGCTGGTGGTGCATGGCATCAGCCTGCCGCCGGGGGAGTTTGGCGGTCCCTTTATCGACGATCTCTTTATGGGACGACTCGACCCTGAGGCTCACCCCTATTTTGCCGGTATCCATCAGTTGCGGGTTTCGGCCCATTGCCTGATCCGTCGTGATGGCGAGCTGGTGCAGTATGTGCCGTTCGGCGCGCGCGCCTGGCATGCTGGTATCTCGAGCTGGCAGGGGAGGGAGGCATGCAATGACTTCTCCATCGGTATCGAGCTGGAAGGGACTGACGAAATCCCCTACACCGAGGCTCAATACCGGGCATTGGCAGGGCTCACTCGAGCTATCTCGGAGCGCTATCCGGCGATTACCCACGAAAAAATTGTCGGCCATTGCGATATCGCGCCAGGGCGCAAGACGGATCCCGGAGCCAGTTTCCAGTGGGATTACTACCGGCAACTACTAAACAGCTAAAGTAAATATTCAAATTTAGTTTGGATTTTAAAATCAATGGCTTGCCTATCTGGTAGGCCATTTTTGTCTCTGGTTGCGCAAATGTTATTTGTGAGCGAGGTCAAGAATATTGGTCAGACCATTTTCTATGAGCTAAATCATGTTTCCCCTGCTTTACCTCTTAAGTGGTGGGGCTGATTCTTGACTCAGATCATCTTTTGAGTGGACTTTTCAAAAGGCCTCTGCTAATTTTCGCCCCATCCATAAAATTGGTAATACCAATTTAACAAAGTAGCCTCATGCCCTATCGCAAGATTACGCAACCCAAGTTGGCCGACTCCATTGTCGCCGAGCTGGAACAGATGATTCTGGAAGGCAGCCTGCAGCCAGGGCAGAAATTGCCTCCCGAGCGGGAACTCGCCATCCAGTTTCAGGTATCGCGCCCCTCCCTGCGCGAAGCCATCCAGCGGCTGGAAGCGCGCGGATTGCTTTATCGCCGTCAGGGCGGCGGCACCTATGTGCAGAATGCCCTGAGCAAGGGGATCGCCGATCCTCTGTTCGAACTGCTCAGTACCCACCCGGAAGCCCAGTATGATCTGCTGGAGTTTCGCCACGCGCTGGAAGGTATCTGTGCCTACTACGCGGCCTTGCGGGGAACCGGGTCTGATTTCGAGCGCATTCGTCAGGTGCAAACCACCATCGAGGAGGCGGGCCAACTCGGCTCGCTGGTGGCCGAATCGGCAGCCGTCACCCAGTTCTATCTGGCGGTGGCCGAGGCGTCCCACAACGTGGTGCTGCTGCACCTGCTGCGGGCCATGAGCCCGATGCTCGAGCAGAACATTCTGCAGAATAACGAGATTTTGAATCGCCGCCCGGGAGTGGTAGCCAAGATACGTCGCCATCGCGCGAATCTGATCGAGGCTATTCTTTCGGGGGCTCCGGAGCGGGCCAGAACAGCTTGTCATGAGCATCTGGCCTTTATCGAGGACACCTTGTTGGATATGCAGAGGGAAGACAGCCGGATCCAGCGATCCATGCGTCGGATCCGTCAGCAGGAAAACTAATCCCACAAGGCTTTATTGTCGAATGCTTGCGCCCTTCGCCGTGCAATGCCGTGCAATCACAACAACATAGGAACCAGCCATGTCTGATATCCTGAAGAACGATGTGGACCCGATAGAAACGCTGGAGTGGCTTGCCTCTCTGGAATCCCTGCTGCGTGAAGAGGGTCCGCAACGCGCTCAGTTCATCCTTGAACAGTTGGCCGAGAAAGCCCGCGTAAGCGGTGTGGACGTGGCTGCCAAGGCAAATCGCGATTACATCAACACCATCCCGTCCAGCGACGAGCCGGACTACCCGGGTGACCTGGAGATGGAACGCCGCATTCGCGCCATCATCCGCTGGAACGCCATGATGATCGTGCTGCGCGCGTCCAAGAAAGACCTGGACCTGGGTGGTCACATGTCTTCCTTCGCTTCTTCTGCGACCATCTATGATGTCTGCTTCAACCACTTCTTCCGTGCTCGCAACGAGAAGGATGGTGGCGATCTGGTTTACTTCCAGGGTCACATCTCCCCGGGCATCTATGCTCGCGCCTTTGCTGAAGGTCGTCTTACCGAAGAACAGTTGGACAACTTCCGTCAGGAAGTGGACGGCAAGGGTATCCCTTCCTATCCGCACCCGAAACTGATGCCGGACTTCTGGCAGTTCCCGACCGTCTCCATGGGTCTGGGCCCCATCGCCGCCATCTATCAGGCTCGCTTCCTGAAGTACCTGACCGACCGTGGCATCAAGGATTGCTCCGAGCAGACCGTTTACGCCTTCCTGGGTGACGGCGAGATGGACGAGCCGGAAGCCAAGGGTGCCCTGACCGTTGCCGTGCGTGAAAAGCTCGACAACCTGGTATTTGTGGTTAACTGCAACCTGCAGCGTCTGGATGGTCCGGTTGTCGGTAACGGCAAGGTTATCAACGAGCTGGAAGGCCTGTTCGCTGGCGCCGGTTGGGACGTGACCAAGGTTATCTGGGGTCGCAAGTGGGATGAGCTGCTGAAGAAAGACACTTCCGGCAAGCTGATCCAGCTGATGAACGAGACCGTGGACGGTGACTACCAGACCATGAAGTCCCGCGACGGTGGCTACATCCGCGAGCACTTCTTCAACCGTTATCCGGAAACTGCCGCGCTGGTCAAAGACATGACCGACGAGGAGATCTTCGCTCTGAACCGCGGTGGTCACGATCCTCGCAAACTGTTCGCTGCATTCAACAAGGCGACCCAGACCAAGGGCAAGCCGACCGTTATTCTGGCCAAGACCATCAAGGGTTACGGTATGGGTGAAGCGGCCGAAGGCAAGAACATCGCTCACCAGGTCAAGAAGATGGAGCTGGACTCCGTGCGTCACCTGCGTGACCGCTTCAACCTGCCGGTGGCCGACGAGCAGCTGGCCGATCTGCCTTACCTGAAGATCGAAGCCGGTTCTGCCGAGCACAAATACCTGCACGACCGTCGCACTGCCCTGAAAGGCTATGTGCCGACCCGTCTGCGCGAAAGCACCACCAAGCTGGAAATCCCGGCACTGGATGCCTTCGGTCCGCTGCTGGGTGAGCAGGCGCGCGAAATCTCCACCACCATGGCGTTCGTGCGTTCCCTGAACGTGATGCTGAAAGACAAGTCCATCGGCAAGCGCATCGTGCCGATCCTGGCTGACGAAGCCCGTACCTTCGGTATGGAAGGTCTGTTCCGCCAGATCGGTATCTACAGCCCGCACGGTCAGCAGTACACCCCGCAAGACCGCGACATCGTCTCCTACTACAAGGAAGACAAGCAGGGTCAGGTTCTGCAAGACGGTATCAACGAGCTGGGCGCCATGTCCTCCTGGCTGGCTGCTGCGACCTCTTACAGCACCAACGACTGCCCGATGATCCCGTTCTACATCTACTACTCCATGTTCGGCTTCCAGCGGATCGGCGACATGGCGTGGGCAGCCGGTGACCAGCAAGCCCGTGGCTTCCTGCTGGGTGCGACCTCCGGTCGTACTACCCTGAACGGCGAAGGTCTGCAGCACGAAGATGGTCACAGCCACATTCTGGCGAACACCATCCCGAACTGCATCTCCTACGACCCGTCCTACGCCTATGAAGTGGCGGTGATCGTACAGGACGGCCTGCGCCGCATGTACGGTGAGAACCCGGAGAACGTGTTCTACTACATCACCACCCTGAACGAGAACTACGCCATGCCGGCCATGCCGGAAGGCGCCGAGGAAGGCATCCGCAAGGGTATCTATAAGCTGGAATCCGTCGCCGGTACCAAGGCGAAAGTTCAGCTGCTGGGTTGTGGTTCCATCTTGGGTCACGTGCGCAAGGCTGCCCAGATCCTGGCCAGCGAGTACGGCATCGGTTCCGATGTGTTCAGCGTCACCTCCTTCAACGAGCTGGCCCGTGACGGTCAGGACGCGGATCGCTGGAACATGCTGCACCCGACTGCCGAAGCCCGTGTACCCTACATCGCCCAGGTACTGGGTTCCGAAGCCACCATCGCTGCGACCGACTACATGAAGTCCTTCGCCGATCAGGTTCGCGCCTTCGTTCCGACCGAGAACTACCGCGTGCTGGGTACCGACGGTTACGGCCGTTCCGACAGCCGTGCCAACCTGCGTCGTCACTTCGAAGTGAACGAGTTCTACGTGGTGGTTGCTGCTCTGACCGAACTGGCCAAGCGCGGCGAGGTAGACAAGCAGGTTGTGGCCGACGCCATCGCCAAGTACGGCATCGATGCCGACAAGGTCAACCCGCTGTACGCGTAAGTGGATCAAGGGGCGCGCCGTCATACGGCGCGACCCTGCCAGGATTTAAAACGGTTAACGCGAGATGTGCGTGGCGGCATCAGCCAGTCACGCGGATCGACGCAAGAGGATAAAGCACAATGTCCAAACAGATTATGGTGCCAGATATCGGCGCCGATGAAGTTGAAGTCACCGAGATCATGGTGGCCGTGGGTGACAAGGTCGAGCTGGACCAGTCCATCATCGCAGTAGAAGGCGACAAGGCCTCCATGGAAGTACCGGCTCCGTCCGCCGGTATCGTCAAAGAGATCCTGATCAAGGTGGGCGACAAGGTTGCCACCGGTTCCCAGATCATGATCTTCGAAGCCGAAGGCGCTGCTGCTCCTGCAGAAGTGGCTGCACCGGTTGCTGCTGCTCCGGCCGCCGCACCTGCCGCTGCCGTGCGCAAAGATGTGCACGTACCGGACATCGGTGACGACGAAGTGGACGTGACTGAAATCATGGTTGCCGTGGGCGACATGGTAGAAGCTGACCAGTCCATCATCGCCGTGGAAGGTGACAAGGCCTCCATGGAAGTACCGGCACCGTTCGCAGGCCGCGTAGTCGAGATCAAGGTTGCCGCTGGCGCCAAGGTCTCTACCGGCTCTCTGGTGATGGTATTTGAAGTGGCTGGCGCCGCTCCTGCCGTTGCTGCTGCACCGGCCCAGGCTGCCGCTCCGGTGGCTGCTGCCCCGGTTGCCGCCGCTGACAAAGAGGTCAACGTACCGGATATCGGTGGCGACGAAGTGGAAGTCACCGAGATCATGGTTGCCGTGGGTGACAAGGTTGAAGCCGACCAGTCCCTGATCGCCGTGGAAGGTGACAAGGCCTCCATGGAAGTGCCTGCGCCGTTCGCCGGTGTGGTCAAAGAGATCAAGGTGAAGGCGGGTGACAAGGTCTCCACCGGTTCCCTGATCATGGTCTTCGAAGTGGCTGGCGCAGCTCCTGCCGCCGCGCCGGTTGCTCAAGCTGCCGCACCGGTCGCCGCTGCCCCTGTTGCCGCAGCTCCGGCTCCGGTTGCCCAGGCCACTGCCGCTGCGACTGATTTCGTTGCCAATGACGCTTATGTACACGCCTCTCCGGCGGTACGCCGTCTGGCGCGCGAGTTTGGCGTCAACCTGGCCAAGGTGAAAGCCTCCGGTCGCAAGGGCCGCATCGTCAAAGAAGACGTACAAGCCTACGTGAAGGATGCCATCAAGCGTGCCGAGTCCGCTCCTGCCTCTGCCGGCGTAGCCGGTGGCAACGGTCTGGGCGTACTGCCGTGGCCGAAGGTAGACTTCAGCAAGTTTGGTGATGTGGAAGAGGTCGAGCTGACCCGCATCCAGAAGATCTCCGGTCCGAACCTGCACCGCAACTGGGTCATGATTCCTCATGTCACCCAGTTCGACGAAGCCGATACCACCGAGCTGGAAGCGTTCCGCAAAGAGCAGAACGCGATGCTCGAGAAGCAGAAGGCCGACGTGAAGATCACCCCGCTGGTGTTCATCCTGAAAGCCGCCGCCAAGGCGCTGGAAGCTCACCCGCGCTTCTGCAGCTCCCTGTCCGAAGATGGCAGCAAGCTGATCATGAAGAAGTACATCCACATCGGTGTGGCGGTAGATACCCCCAACGGTCTGGTTGTGCCCGTGGTGCGCGATGTTAACAAGAAGGGCATCATGGAGCTGTCTCGCGATCTGGCCGAGATCTCCAAGAAGGCCCGTGCTGGCAAGCTGACCGCTGCCGACATGCAGGGCGGTTGCTTCACTATCTCCAGCCTGGGTGGCATCGGCGGTACCAGCTTTACCCCGATCGTCAACGCGCCGGAAGTGGCCATCCTTGGTGTTTCCAAGTCCGAGATGAAGCCGAAGTGGAACGGTAAAGAGTTCGCGCCGCGCCTGATGCTGCCGCTGGCTCTGAGCTACGACCACCGCGTGATCGATGGTGCCGATGGGGCTCGCTTCATCACCACCATGAACGGTGTGCTGTCCGACATTCGTCGACTGGTCCTGTAAGTGAGAGGGCGGGCCCAGAGCCTGCCCTTTTTACTTCTCATTTCATTAACATGATCGTAAACTTGCCCCGTTTTTTTCACGGCTGCAGCCACCCGTTTCGGTATAAGACTGCGCTGTCCGGGGATATAAGAACGACAAAGAGGTCATGATGAGTAAAGAAATCAAAACCCAGGTCGTAGTACTGGGTGCTGGCCCTGCCGGTTATTCCGCTGCTTTCCGTGCAGCCGATCTGGGTCTGGATACTATTATCGTCGAGCGTTACTCCACCCTGGGTGGCGTCTGCCTGAACGTGGGCTGCATCCCCTCCAAGGCGCTGCTGCACGTTGCCAAAGTGATTGAAGAAGCCAAGGCGCTGGCCGAGCACGGCATCGTCTTCGGTGCACCGCAGACCGACATCGACAAGATCCGTCTGTGGAAAGAGAAGGTTATCAACCAGCTGACCGGCGGTCTGGCTGGCATGGCCAAGATGCGTAAAGTTCAGGTTGTTAACGGCTTGGGTAAATTTACCGGCCCGAACACCCTGGAAGTGGAAGGTGCCGACGGCAAGACTACCGTGACCTTCGACAACGCCATTATCGCGGCCGGTTCCCGTCCGGTGAAGCTGCCGTTCATCCCCCACGATGACCCGCGCGTATGGGACTCTACCGATGCGCTGGAGCTGAAAACCGTTCCCGGCAAACTGCTGGTTATCGGTGGCGGCATCATCGGTCTGGAGATGGGTACCGTTTACTCCTCTCTGGGTTCCGAGATCGACGTGGTGGAATTTGCCGACCAGCTGGTTCCGGCTGCCGACAAAGATATCGTCAAGATCTACACCAAGCGCGTCGCCAAGAAATTCAACATCATGCTGGAGACCAAGGTCACCGCAGTTGAAGCGCGCGAAGACGGCCTGTACGTCTCCTATGAAGGCAAGCACGCTCCTGCCGAGCCGGTTCGTTACGACAACGTGCTGGTTGCCGTAGGTCGTGTGCCGAACGGCAAGATGCTGGATGCCGAGAAGGCAGGCGTTGCCGTGACCGAGCGCGGTTTCATCGAGGTGGACAAGCAGCTGCGTACCAACGTGGCGCACATCCACGCCATCGGTGACATCGTTGGCCAGCCGATGCTGGCACACAAAGGTGTTCACGAAGGTCACGTTGCCGCCGAAGTTATCGCCGGCAAGAAGCACTACTTCGACCCGAAAGTGATCCCGTCCATCGCCTACACCGAGCCAGAGATGGCATGGGTTGGTCTGACCGAGAAGGAAGCCAAGCAACAGGGCCTTAACTTCGAAGTCGCTACCTTCCCGTGGGCTGCTTCCGGTCGCGCCATTGCGTCCGACTGTTCCGACGGTATGACCAAGCTGATCTTCGACAAGGAGAGCGGCCGAGTCATCGGTGGTGCCATCGTCGGTACCAACGGTGGTGAACTGCTGGGTGAAATCGGTCTGGCCATCGAGATGGGTGCGGACGCCGAAGATATCGCGCTGACCATCCACGCTCACCCGACTCTGCACGAGTCCGTGGGTCTGGCTGCCGAAGTGTTCGAAGGCTCCATCACCGACCTGCCGAACGCCAAGGCCAAGAAGAAAAAGTAATTTTCTTCCCCGCTTGTCTAAAAAGCCGCTCGAATGAGCGGCTTTTTGTTTTCTCCTTGCTGCCCCGACTTCGACAAAGCCCAATATGCTAAAGATAGGTTTTGGCACTGACGAGAGAGGCACGATGCTAGAAGCACCCATTCCACCCGATGAGGCATTGCGGCTGGAGACCCTGCGGCGGCTATCTTTGCTGGATTCCGAGGCCGAGGAGCGGTTTGACCGGCTGACCCGCATGGCCCGACGGGTGTTCAATGTCCCCATCGCGCTGGTGAGTCTGGTGGATGAAGATCGCCAGTGGTTCAAATCCTGTATTGGTCTGGAGGTCCGTGAGACCGCCCGGGACATCTCGTTTTGTGGTCACGCCATCATGGGCAATGAGACCTTTATAGTGCCGGATGCTTCGCAGGATCCCCTCTTTGCCGACAATCCGCTGGTGGTGGGTGGGCCCGGCATCCGCTTCTATGCCGGACAGCCACTGCGGATCGCCAACGGTTGCAAACTGGGGACGCTCTGCATCATCGATACGGTGCCACGGGAATTGAGCGACGAGGATGTGGGACTGCTCAAGGATCTGGCTGCGATGGTGGTGCGCGAGCTAGAAGCAGTGCAGCTGGCCACCATTGATGAGTTGACCCTGATCTCCAATCGGCGCGGGTTCGTGATGCTGACGGAGAAGAGCCTCTCGCTGGCCAGTCGCTTGCAGATGCCACTGGCACTGCTCTATCTGGATCTCAATGGCTTCAAGGGGATCAACGATAGGTGGGGGCATTCAGAAGGGGATCGGGCCCTGATCGCCTTTGCCACTCTGCTCAAGCAGGCTTTTCGTGGCGCCGACGTGTTTGCCCGCATGGGCGGCGATGAGTTCGCCGTCCTGCTGCCCAATGTGGTGGAGGCGCAGGCGCAACTGGCTTATGAGCGTTTCAATGTCATGTTGGCCGAGCACAATCAGCACAGTGGTTGCGGTTATGCACTGACCTGCAGCACCGGAATTGTCTGCTATGACGGGCGCGGTTGTGCCTCTCTGGCCGAGCTGCTCACCCGCGCGGATGAGCTGATGTATCAGCGCAAACGGGATGGCAAGGGCTGACGGCTATGCCGGATTAGCCGCCACCAAAACAACAGAGAGCGCTACGGCGCTCTCTGTTGTTGATGACTCAGGTCAAGGTCGGGGTCAGAGCCGGAAGTTGCCAACCAGCTTGTCCAGCTGACCGGAGAGCTGCTGCAGGCTGCGGCTCGACTCGGTCAGCTGGTGGGCGATATCGGCGGTCTCCATGGTGAGCTGGTTGATATCTTCCACGTTGCGGTTGATCTCGCCGACCACGCTGGACTGCTCCTCGGTGGCGGTGGCGACCTGGATGTTCATGTCGTTGATCTGGGTGATGTGGGCGGTGATCTGGCCGAGGGCGGCGTTGGCCTCATCGGCCTGGCTCACCACCTCCAGACTCTGGTCGCGCCCCTGTGCCATGGCGCTGACAGCGCGGGCACTCTGCTCCTGCAAGCGGTTGATCATCCCCTGGATCTCGGCGGTCGAGGCGGCGGAGCGGTTGGCCAGATTGCGCACCTCATCTGCCACCACGGCGAAACCTCGACCCTGTTCACCGGCGCGAGCGGCCTCGATGGCGGCGTTCAGTGCCAGCAGGTTGGTCTGCTCCGAGATGCTGCGGATGGTTTCGAGGATACTGCCGATGGAGTCGGTCTGGCTCGCCAGCGACTCGATGACCCCAGCCACCTGCTCAATCTCGCCGGAGAGGTCGACGATGCCGTGGCGCGCCTGCGCTACCACTACTGCCCCTGCATCGGCCTGATCGTTGGCCTGTCTGGCTACTTCGGCTGCCAGCGAAGCGTTACCGGCGATCTCGCTCACCGTGGCCCCCATTTCGTGGATGGCGGTGGCCACCTGCACAGTACGGTCACGCTGGGCAGTACAGTTGTGCTGGGTCAGCTGCGCCTTGTTGGCCACCTCGTTGGCGGTGGCCGCGAGCTGGCGGGAGTTCTCTGCCACCTGCTCGATGGATCCGTGGATCTTGGCGACGAAGTTGTTGAAGCCGGTGGCGACCTGACTCAGTTCGTCACGTCCCTCCACTTTCAGGCGCTGGGTGAGATCACCATCGCCGCTGCCCAGCTCCTTGAACAGGCGGGCCAGCTCGTTGAGCGGGCGGCTGACCGAGCCTGCCAGCAGCATCCCCATCAGCCCCATGGCAAGCGCAATCACCAGCGAGATCATCAGGATCTCGTTGCGGGTCTGATCCAGCTCGGCATAGATCTCGGCTTCTGGCACCTGGGCCACCAGATACCAGTCGAGCAGCGGGATATAGCTGCTGGCCAGTACCATGGGCTCGCCATTTACCTCGGCGTTGATGACGGCAAAGGGGCGTTTGGCCAGCAGGCTGCCGGTATCACCGCTGGCGATGCCGCCCAAGGTATCGCGTTCGATACGGTTGGCCTCGGGGTGCAGCTTCACCTTGCCGCTGCCATCGACCATAAAGACGATGCCGCTCTCTTCCAGCCGGAAGTTGGAGACCATGGTCACCATGGTGTCGAGGGATTTGGCAAAGCCGGCCAGCCCGCGCCCGTTGAGCTGCTGGAAGTTGACGAACAGCTTCACCTCGCCGTTGCTCTCGCGGAAGATGCTGAGGGTCATCTCCTTCTGGCTCTTGGTGTAGTCATAGAACCAGGCGTCTTGCGTGGGGGTCAGGTTGCGCAGAAAGCCATCCTGGTTGTAGTAGGCTGCACTCTGGCGATCGGCGAAGGAGGCGGTCACCAGACCATACTGGTTGGCCACATCCTTGAGCTGGTTGATGAGGATCGGCTCCTGCTCTTTGGGCATGCCCCGATCCACCCAGTCGAGGATGAAGCGGTCGGTGGCCAGTTGGCGGGCGGCCTGGGCGATGCCGTGGAGATCCTGTTCAATCTCCTTGCTGATCCGCTGGGTCAGGTTGGGGAGCTCCTGCTCGAACATCCGGTTTTCGATCAGTTGCTGGGCCGAGCGTTGGCTGAAGTAGCCTACCAGCAGGCAGGAGACGACCACGGCCAGGGTGACCGTGGCCAGTATTTTCTGTTTAAGAGTGAGGGTTGCCAGCATAAAGGTGCTCAAAAGGTTGAGATTGACGACGCTCATATTAGCGGCAGCGCGGCGCTACCCATGAGGCTTGCAGCCCTTTATTTGCGGATTACGTTTGCGCTCACAGGGGCGGCGGCGTGCCCCTTCGCCATGCAGCACAGGCGGGATGCGGATTGACGGTTGCGCTAACTGCCGGGCCCCTTATAGTAGAGGCCATCCTTGGTGACTGACCCTCTGAATAATATGGAAAATATGATGCGCAGCTTAGGTGCGGGATGGACCCGTCTGCTTTTGGTGATGCTGGCGGCCTGCCCGCTGCTGGCTGTGGCGGCACAGGGGGAGCGCCCGAAAATTGCGGTGGTGCTCAGCGGCGGCGGCGCCAAGGGTTCTGCCCATATCGGCATCCTCAAGGTGCTGGAGCAGAAACGGATTCCGGTCGACATCATAGTCGGCACCAGCATGGGCTCTTATGTGGCGGGGATGTATGCCATGGGGCTCAGTGCCGAGGAGGTGGAGCGCACCACCTTGGCCATCGACTGGAACAAGGGGTATCAGGACAAGGTTGGCCGCGACGAGCTGTCGCTGCGCAAGAAGCAACAGAACGAGCAGTATCAGCTGCGCACCGACATCGGGGTGAATGGCGACACCACCCAGCTGCCGGACGGTTTCTTTCAGGGCCAATCCATGGCCAGCCTGCTGCGGGGGGCAACCTCCAACCTGCCGGTGCAGGCGAGCTTCGATGATCTCCCCATTCCCTACCGCGCCATGGCGACTGACATGGAGACGGTCACCCCCTTTGTGCTCGATCACGGCAGCCTGGCCAAGGCGATGCAGGCCTCCATGTCCATTCCCGGCGCCCTCAAGCCGGTGGAGTGGGAGGGGCACATCCTGGCGGACGGCGGCAGCGTCAACAACATGCCGGTGGATGTCGCCAAGGCGATGGGGGCCGACGTGGTGATCGCGGTGGATATCGGTGCCAAGCTGCGTACCCGGGAGTCCCTCAAGTCAGGGTTGGCGATGATTGACCAGCTCACCACCTATATGACCCAGGTTGGTACCGACAAGCAGAAGGCGCTGATGGGGCCGAAAGACATACTGATCGCACCCGAGTTTGGCGATATGGGGATCGCCGACTTTGCCCGGATGCCGGAGGGGATCAAGATCGGTGAGACGGCGGCTGACAAGGTGTCGCTGCAACTCGATAAACTGTCGCTCACCAAGGCGCAGTACAACGCCTATCGCAACCAGAAGCTGAGCCGCCGTGCCGAGCGTAGCGGTCAGCCCGCCTACTTTATCGACAAGGTGGAGATCATCAACAAGTCGCGCCTCTCCGACGAGACGGTGCGCGCCATGCTGAAAGTGCGGCCGGACAAGGTGCAGACCAACGAGAGTCTGGAAGCGGGCATTCGCCGCCTCTACGCGCTGGAGTCCTTCGATCGCATCACCTACGAGGTGGAGGAGCGTGACGGGGAAAACGTGCTGCTGGTGGACGCCAGCGAGAAGAACTGGGGGCCGGGCTACCTCAACTTCCAGTTCGGTTTCACCGATGACTTCGAGAACACCTCCAACTACAACGTCGGCATGTCCTATACCCTCACCAACGTCAACGAGTGGGGTGCCGAGTGGCTGACCGAGGCGTCGCTGGGCACGGCCAAACATATCAAGACCGACTTCTATACCCCGCTCGAACCCTCCCAGACCTTCTATGGTGAGGCGAGTCTGGCCTATGACCAGACCCTGCGCCGCCTGTTTTTCCCCAATCCGGATCCCGAGATGGTTTCGATAAGCTATCTCGACTCCGAATACTCCTTCTTCAGCGGTGATCTGGCGGTGGGCTGGAACCGCCAGCCCTGGAGCAGGTTGTCGATGGGGCTGGAGGGACAACTGGGCACGATTGATGTGAAGAACTTCAAGGGGCTGGAGATGGATGCCACGGCGTGGGGCCCCTATGTCCGCTTTGAACACGACAATCTGGATAGCCTCTATTTCCCCTATCAGGGGGTGAAATGGGACATGAAACTGGGCCACTCCCACGTCAGTGTGGATGGACTCGAGTCAGCAGATGGCCGCAGTGAAGGCTGGAATTATCAGCTCTCGATGATCAAGCCCTGGTCATGGGACAGGCACAGCCTCAACCTGATCCTCGAAGGGGGTGGCTCGGGCAGTGAAGAGGTGGTGCCGCTGCATATTCAGGATCTGGGCGGACTGTTCCGCCTCTCCGGTTTCCAGCGCTACCAGCTGAGCGGTCGCTACAGCCTGTTTGGTGGCCTGCGCTACATCTATCGGGTGGCAGACAATGACTTCGGTGCCCTCAAGATGCCGCTCTATCTGGGCGGATCTCTGGAGCAGGGCGGGGTCTGGAACAAGGGGGAGGATATCAGTCTGGAGAGCTCGTTTACCGCCGGGTCGGTTTATGTCGGGGTGGAGAGCTTCCTCGGCCCTGTGTTCCTCGGCTACGGCATGGCGGAGGGGGGCAATGACGTCTTCTATCTGCAATTGGGCAGTACGTTCGAATAATGCTGAAATGATGCCAATTTGTTAACTCTGGTTGAGGGCGTTCAATTAATTTTCAAAAAACACCAGTCTGTTTAATTGGTTACGATTTTGTGGTGAATAAGTAAACAGGGTTTGGATTTTAATTAGTCGTTAAAACTTATATAGTGGGGAGCACCCTACGGGGTGTCCCGCAAGGACGATCGCCGCGAGCGTGGGCGAACCCCAAAAAAAGACCAAAGAGGAATTAGTCGTGCTTGAAACATACCGTAAACACGTCGCAGAACGTGCCGCCGAGGGCGTGGTTGCCAAACCTCTGGATGCAGAGCAGGTCGCCGCCCTGGTAACGCTTCTCAAGAACCCGCCCGCTGGCGAAGAAGACTTTCTGAAAGAGCTGTTGTCCTCCCGTATTCCCCCCGGTGTTGATGAAGCGGCCTATGTCAAAGCCGGTTTCCTCACCGCCGTCGCCAAGGGCGAAGCCCACTCTCCCATCCTGACTGCCGCCGAAGCTGTTGAGCTGCTGGGTACCATGCAGGGTGGTTACAACATTCAACCGCTGATCGACCTGCTGGATCACGCCACCCTGGCGCCGCTTGCCGCCAAGGGGCTCTCCCACACCCTGCTGATGTTTGACTCCTTCCATGACGTGGAAGAGAAGGCCAAGGCGGGCAATGTCCACGCCAAACAGGTGATGCAGTCCTGGGCTGATGCCGAGTGGTTCCTCTCCCGCCCGGAGCTGGCCGAGAAGATCACTGTCACCGTGTTCAAGGTGACCGGCGAAACCAACACCGACGACCTCTCTCCGGCACCGGACGCCTGGTCCCGCCCGGACATTCCGCTGCACGCCTTGGCGATGCTGAAAAACGCCCGTCCCGGCATTACTCCGGACAAGGATGGCGCCGTCGGCCCCATCAAGACCATCGATGCCCTGAAAGAGAAAGGCTTCCCGCTGGCCTATGTGGGTGACGTGGTCGGTACCGGTTCTTCCCGTAAATCCGCCACCAACTCGGTGCTCTGGTTTATGGGCGATGACATTCCGTTCGTGCCGAACAAGCGCGCTGGCGGTGTCTGTCTGGGTGGCAAGATTGCCCCGATCTTCTTCAACACCATGGAAGATGCCGGCGCCCTGCCCATCGAAGTGGACGTCTCCAAGCTGGAAATGGGCGATGTGATCGACATCTACCCGTTTGCCGGCAAGATCTGCAAACACGGCACCGAACAGGTGCTGGCGCAGTTTGAACTGAAGACCGACGTGCTGATCGACGAAGTGCGCGCCGGTGGTCGTATCCCGCTGATCATCGGCCGCGGCTTGACTGACAAGGCCCGCGAAGCGCTGGGTCTGCCGTTCTCCACCGTGTTCCGTCGCCCGCAGCCGGTGGCCGATACCGGTAAAGGCTTCACCCTGGCCCAGAAGATGGTGGGCAAGGCGTGCGGCGTGAAGGGCATTCGCCCGGGCACTTACTGCGAGCCCAAGATGACCACGGTCGGCTCCCAGGACACCACGGGCCCGATGACCCGCGACGAGCTCAAAGATCTGGCCTGTCTCGGCTTCTCCGCCGATCTGACCATGCAGTCCTTCTGCCACACCGCGGCCTATCCGAAGCCCATCGACGTACAGACCCACCACACCCTGCCGGACTTCATCATGAACCGCGGCGGTGTGAGCTTGCGTCCGGGTGACGGCGTCATCCACTCCTGGCTGAACCGCATGCTGCTGCCGGATACCGTGGGTACCGGTGGTGACTCCCACACCCGTTTCCCCATCGGTATCTCCTTCCCGGCGGGCTCCGGTCTGGTGGCCTTCGCCGCCGCCACCGGCGTGATGCCGCTGGATATGCCGGAATCCGTGCTGGTGCGCTTCAAGGGCGAGTTGCAACCGGGCATCACCCTGCGTGATCTGGTTCATGCCATCCCCTACGCCGCCATCCAGAAAGGGCTGCTGACCGTCGAGAAAGCGGGCAAGAAGAACATCTTCTCCGGCCGCATCCTCGAGATCGAAGGTCTGCCGACCCTGAAGGTGGAGCAGGCGTTCGAACTGGCTGATGCCAGCGCCGAGCGTTCCGCTGCCGGTTGCACCATCAAGCTGGATAAAGAGCCGATCATCGAGTATCTGAAGTCCAACATCGTGATGCTGAAATGGATGCTCTCCGAAGGCTACGGCGACGTACGCACCATCACCCGTCGCATCAAGGGGATGGAAGAGTGGCTGGCCAACCCGACCCTGATGGAAGCGGACAAGGATGCCGAGTACGCCGAAATCATCGAGATCGATCTGGCCACCATCAAGGAGCCGATCCTGTGTGCGCCGAACGATCCGGACGATGCCCGTTTGCTGAGCGACGTGGCTGGCGACAAGATCGATGAGGTGTTCATCGGTTCCTGCATGACCAACATCGGTCACTTCCGTGCCGCCGGTAAACTGCTCGAGAAGTATCAGGGCGAGCTGCCGACCCGCATGTGGATCGCACCGCCCACCAAGATGGACAAGGATCAGCTGACCGAAGAGGGCTACTACGGCATCTTTGGTCGCGTCGGTGCCCGCATCGAGATCCCGGGTTGTTCCCTCTGCATGGGTAACCAGGCGCGGGTCGCGGAAGGGGCCTCGGTGGTCTCCACTTCCACCCGTAACTTCCCGAACCGTCTGGGTAAAGGTGCCAACGTTTATCTGGCCTCTGCGGAGCTGGCCGCTGTTGCCGCCATCCTCGGCAAGATCCCGACTGTGGCGGAGTACCTGCAGTATGCCAAGGCGCTGGATGCCACTGCGGCAGACACTTACCGCTACCTCAACTTCAACGAGATCGCCTCCTACACCAAGAAGGCTGATGCGGTGATCCTGCAGCAAGCCGTTTAACGGAGTTCTTGCGCGATTTGCGCGATAAGAAGCCAATAATGCCGCGTATTTACGCGGCATTATTTATTTGTGTGTTATTCACCGTCTTTTTTGAAGATTGTTTGCACGATCCTTGCTAGAGAGATCCAACCACCTGTTTGGTGGTTCGTTTTATAAACGCTTTGGGTTATGTTGTTCGGTTATGTGCGGTAATGATGAGGCATCGTTATCGAGGGAAAGTGGATATCTGTTCACTGGGTGCTTGCGTTGGCAGGCCTGACGAATTGCGGCGTGGTTCTTTATGTTTCTGTTCAGGATCGATCTCTCCCGAACCGGGTTACGCTTCGGCGGTGCCTTGCTGGTCTTTACCCTGCCGCTGCTGGTGGGAGCTTGGCTCATCCACAGCAATTATGTGCAGGAGCTGAAAGCGGAATCCAGCGCCTCGGCCCACAAGGCCAGAACCCTGATGGAGTCGATGCTGGATCATGCGGAGCAGGCCAATCGCTCCGTGCTGCCCTTGGTGAAGGCTCCCTGTCGCGACAACCTGCTGGTGCTGCGCAAGAAGGTCGCCATCGAGCCCTTCCTGCGTTCGGTCAATCTGGTGCGAAACGGTATCATCAATTGCACTTCGCTGTTTGGTGAGGCCAATGATGCCGATGACGGCTCCATCTACACCGGCCGCAAGCTGCTGCTGATGAGTGGCAACCGGGTGCGGCAAAATCACCCTCTGCTGGTGGTGCGCACCGAGCAGGGAAAGGATGCCGCCTTGAGCGCCATCGACAGTACCCAGCTCAGCTTCATGCTCTCTATGAGCGGAAAATCCAGTGCGCTCTATCTGCAGGTGGGGTCGGCCTGGCTCAATGAGTCTGGCCGTTATCTGAGCGAAGCGCCCACCCTCCATCGCGGGATCAGCCAGGCCCTCACCTCATCCCATTATCCTTTCACCATCCATGCCGGTTATGCCATGCCGGTCTACTGGAAGTCGCTGTGGGCCGCGCGGCACGTGGCGCTGTCGTGGCTGGCGGTTTCCTCGCTTTTGCTGGCCTGGCTGGTGTGGTGGGTGCTGGGGCGTCCCGGCTCGCCAACAGATGAATTGCGACGCGCCCTGCGAGCCAGGGAGTTTGTTCCCTACTTGCAGCCGCTGATAGCCAGCCACGACGGCAAGATGATGGGCGCCGAGGTGCTGATGCGCTGGGAGCATGTCAATGAAGGGGTGATCCGGCCCGATCTCTTTATCCCGCAAGCGGAGGAGTCGGGACTGATCGTCCCCATGACCACCCATATCATGAAGCAGGTGGCGACACGGTTGAACCGCTCTCAGGAGCAGTTGCCCGATGGGTTTCATATCAGCTTCAACATCAGCGCCGCCCATTGCCACGATTTTGCCCTGTTGGCCGAGTGCCGCGCCTTTCTCGGTCACTTCCTCCCCGGCAAGGTGGTACTGGTGCTGGAGCTGACCGAGCGGGAGCTGCTGATGTCAGATCCCCAGACCCTCTCCCTGTTCCGCCAGCTGGACGAGATGGGGGTCAAACTCGCCATCGACGACTTTGGTACCGGCCACTCCAGCCTGGCTTACCTGCAGCAGTTTCATGTGGATTACCTCAAGATCGACAAATCCTTTATCGCCCGCATCGGTACCGAGTCGCTCTCGGAGCATATCGTGGACAATGTGATCGATCTGGCAACCCGGCTCGGTCTGGCGCTGGTGGCGGAAGGGGTGGAGAGCGAGCGTCAGGCTGACTACCTCAGGGCCAAAGGGGTCGATTATTTACAGGGATACCTGTTTGCCCGCCCCATGCCGCTGCGCCAGTTCTGCGAGGAGCTGCTGCCGGAAGAGGCACAAACCCGCCAGCCAGATGGGGTGCGAGGCATCCCGAACGCCACCTGATCTATCGGTGACAGACGGGCGGCCACGCTCCCGTCTGGCAGGGTAGGGAAGTGCTATATCCCTATCCCCCCCTCGACTGCAGGGGCTTGTTTTCCATGCCTTGTGGCTCACTTTTCGGTAGAATCGGCGCTCATTTTGACGTCAGTAAAAGATGAGGCGCGGTATGACGGTTCAGTTCCAGGCATTTCACAGCATCAAGGCGATCGGTAATCGGGAGGTGCTGTTCAACTGGTCGAGAACCAATCCCCTCGGGGCGCTGGATCAGGTGTGGCGCCCGAAAACCCGCGACGAGCTGCAAGCGCTGCTGCGGGAACACCCCGAGCGCAAGCTGCGCCTTATCGGTTCCGGCCTCTCTTTTGAACCCATCCATAGCGTCTATGCCGAGGGCAGTCAGGCGCTGCTGGTGGACTTGCACCACCTGCGCGGCCAGCTGGCGAAAACGGCCGATACCGTGACCTATCAGGCGGGGACGCCGCTCGATACCGTTTATGCCGAGCTGATCGCCATGGAGCGGATGCTGCCCGCATCCCCGGGCGTTATCGGCATCCAGACCCTGGGCGGCGCCCTCAGCACCGGCACCCACGGTCAGGGGCTGCACCAGTCTGCCCTCTGCGATGCGGTGGAGGCCCTGACCGTGATGCTGGCCAATGGCGACATCATCCGGGTGGATCGCAGTGACCCGCGCTTCGGCGCCTTCGTGATGGGGATGGGGATGCTCGGCATCCTGCTCGACGTCACCCTGCGCACTGTGCCGAACCGCATTATGCGCTGCACCAAGTTCACCACCGATTACCCCTTCCTGCTGGAGCACAACGAACGGCTCAACCGCGAGCACGGCTTTGTGAAGAGCTGGTGGTTTGCCTGGACCGGTGAGAGCCACATCTGGCTGGTGGATCCCGCCTCTGATGAGGAGGTGGCCCGTTACCGGGCCGCGGGTAGCGAGCCGCTGCTGCTGGATGGCGATATCGACGCCCGCATGAACGCTGCTCTTAATGCCACTATCGACGCCACCATGCAGAAGATGGCGAAAGACACCAAGGATGAGGCGCTGGCTGGCGAGCACTTCGAGACGGTGCGCCGCTTCAAGGATGCCTCCGATCTGGTGGGCAACGTCTACCAGATCCTCTGCAAGGGGATCCCGGCTCCCCAGATCAACTGCGAGGTGGCGGTGCCGCTGCATCGGATGAACGAGGCGCTGGAGACCCTGCAGGCCTGGCAGCAGGCCAACCTGGGAGTGTTGCACTACCCCTTTATCCTGCGCTGTACCGGCCCTTCCGAGGCCTGGCTTAGCGCCGCTTATGGCCAGTCGGTCTGCTGGATCGGTTTTCTGGTCTATCTGGCGGCGGACGGCACCTTCGTCAACGGCTCCATGGAGCAGATGCGCGAGCTGCAGCAACTGCTGGTACCGCTCGGCGGCATTCCCCATTTCGGCAAGCATCTGGCGATGGATCTGTATGACTTCCCGGCCCTGCTACCGCGCTGGAACGACTTCGTGGCGTTGAAAGCCGAGCTCGACCCCCACGGCCGCTTTGAAAACCGCTGGCTCAGCGACCTGTTTGCCAACCGGTAAGGATCTGACATGACCGATATGCAAGACACTCGAATTCCCGTGACCCTGCTGACCGGCTTTCTCGGCAGCGGCAAGACAACTCTGCTCAACCACTGGGTCAAGCAGCCAGAGCTTGGCGAGTGCGCCGTGCTGATCAACGAGTTCGGCTCGGTGGGGTTGGATCACCATCTGGTGCAACAGGTGGATGAGCAGGTGATGCTGCTCGACTCCGGCTGCATCTGCTGCTCGGTGCAGGGCTCTTTGGTGGAGGCGTTGCAGGGGCTGTTTATGAAGGCCATCCAGCGCAAGATCAAACCGTTCAAGCGGCTGATTATCGAGACCACTGGCCTCGCCGATCCGGCCCCCGTGCTCTTTACCCTGCGCGAAGAGGGCTTTATCGCCCAGCGCTACCGCTTCGATGGCACAGTCACCGTGGTGGATGCCGGCCATATTGAGCAGCAGTTGGCGACTCAATATGAAGCGGTGAAACAGGTGGCGCTGGCGGATCTGCTGGTGGTGAGCAAGGGGGATCTGGTGGATGGCGAACAGCTGGCGCGGGTCGAAGCCCAGCTGGCGGCACTCAATCCGGCGGCCCCCATCCAGCAGGTGACCAATGGCGAACTGTCGCCAGCAGTGCTGGAGAAGCTCGGCGCCTACAACGAAGCGGCGGGGCGCGATGTGCGCCAGCTGCTGGCCTGGCTGCGCACCGAATCCCCCAAGCAGGGGCTGGCGTCACCGATACAGCCGAAGATGCAACCGTTCGCCGCCAAGGTGGGCACTGCTGCACCCACCCACTTCGAGCACGGCAACATCGAAAGTTTCTCCCTGCGTATCGGCGAGCCGCTCAAGCCCTCTCGCCTGCTGGCTGCCATCGATGCGGTGCAGGCCCAATATGGCGATGCCCTGCTGCGCCTCAAGGGGATCTTGCAGCTGGAGGGAGAGAGCCAGCCGGTGGTGATCCACGGCGTCCACGGCCAGCTCTATCCGCTGCAGGCGCTGGGCGACTGGCCGGAGGGCAAGGCCCAGTCCCGACTGGTGTTTATCGTGAAAAGTCAGGACAAGGCCGGTATCGAGCAGCTCTTTATGGCGACCCTCAAGGCCCCCGAGCCCACTCTGGAAGAGCGGCTCAAAGCCATGCTGGGTCAGCCCGACAACTGATCTTGCGCGTTGCAGCTCTCCTGTACCGGGTCAGGACGGCGGCGGTTGAACAACACAAACGCCACCGGCACAAAGTAGAACGAGAGCAGGGTCGCCAGCGCTGTGCCACCGGCGATGGCGATGGCAAAGGGGGGCCAGAAGCCGCCGCCCCCCAGCAATAGCGGGATGAAGCCGCCCACCGTGGTAATGGTGGTCGAGACGATGTGGCGGCTGCAACCGGCCACCAGATCGCGGATCTGCGGCAGATTGCCCTGTTGTGCCAGCGGGTCTGCCTTCAGCTCGGCCAGAATGACGATGGCGGCGTTGATGGCCAGCCCCATCAGTCCCAGCAGGGCGATGATCACCGTAAACCCGAAGGGGTACCCCAGCAGCCAGACCCACAGCAGCCCGAGCCCAGCCGACTGGATCGCCACCAGGGTGACGATGCCTGCCAGCCGGAACGAGTTGAAGCTGAGCACCAGCACGGCCACCAGCAGCACGGCGACCAGGCTGACGTGAGCCATCAGATTACCCACCGATTCATCCCGCTTGGCGGCTTCCCCGCCAAACTCCAGTCGATAGCCCGGCGGCAACGCCAGCGCCTTGGCGGCCAGCCGCTCTTTGACCTGCTCCAGCACGGTTTGCGGCAGTACGCCGACCGCCAGATAGGCCTCCAGCACATTGACCCGCTCACCATCCCGACGGCTGATCTCCCCCCAGCTTGGCAGCAGTTCGGGAGTGGCCAGCGCCCGCAAGGTGAGATTGGCAGCCCCTTGCTGGCCGGTGCCGGTGAGCGACAGCGGCACATTGAGCAGCGCATCCGGATCCTGACGCAAGGGCTCGGCCAGTCGCACCCGTACCGGGATTGACTCGGTGCCTTCCAGCACAGTGCCGCCCAACCTGCCATCCAGTGCGCCAGCCAGCCGGGAGGCAACATCGGTCAGGCTCATGCCTGCCAGTCGGGCGGCCTCCTCATCGACCTGCAACCAGAGTTTGGGGGCCCCGGCCTGCAAGGTGGCGCGGGTCTGCACCACGGCCGGGGTATTGGCGAGCAGACTGCGAAGCTCCTCTCCCAGACGGTGCAGTTGTTCAAGGTCGGGGCCAAACAGCCGCAGCTCGACCGGGGCATTGAAAGGCGGCCCCTGTTCCAGCTTGCGCACCAGGATCTGCGCTTCGGGAAATTTTGCATCGAGCCGCTGCTGAAGTTGTGGAATGAGCCGCTCGGCGGCATCGGCATCCTGCAGGGTGATCATCCCCTGGGCGTAATCGGCCCGCCCCTGTTTTCTGGGCACCAGGTTGTAGTAGAAGCTGGGGGCGTTGTCGCCCACCACCCAATCCTGGCGAACCAGCTCGGGGAGACTGGCCAGCTCGGCAGAGATCCCCAGTGCCAGCTCGCGGGTGCGCGCCAGGCTCGCCTGTGGGGAGAGGCTGGCCTCGATGTGGATCATGTCCCGGTCGGCAGGGGGAAAGAACTGTTCGGTGAGGCGGCCCGCCACCCAAAAACCGAGCAGGGGCAGCAGACTGACCAGCAGCAGGGTGCGCCAGGGATGAGCCAGCGCCATGGCGATGCTCTGCTGGAAACGGGCGCTCACCCGGGGCAGGTGCAAGCCATCCTGATACCAGCGTCCCCCCTGGTCACTGCCAATCCAGCGGGCTGCGAGGCCAGCCACCAGGGTGTGGGCGATGAGGTAGGATCCCAGCAGCGAACAGATCACCGCCCAGGCGATGCCGCCGACAAACTCGCCCGCCGGGCCCGGCATCAGAATGATCGGCATAAAGGCGAGCATGGTGGTGAGGGTGGAGCCCAGCAGTGGCAGCCAGAGGTGGCCGATGGCTTCCAGTGCGGCGGCACTCATGGCCATGCCGTGGCGGCGCTGATACTGCACCCGATCCGCCATGACGATGGCGTTGTCCACCATGATCCCGAGCGCCACCACCAGACCGGTGACCGACATCTGGTGAATGGGCAGATTGATCAGGTTCATGCAGGCGAAAGAGAACGCCACGGTAAGCGGCAGCGACAGGGCCACGATAATGGCGGCCTTGACTCCCAAGGTCACCAGCAGCACTGCCACTATGATGAGGAAGCCCTGCACAATGTTGAGCAGCAGGGTATCGAGCCGCTGATCGGTATAACGCTGCTGATCGAAGCTGGTGACGAGGCCGATATTATCCGGCAAGTCCTGTTGCAGCTTGGCCAGCATTGTATCGACCCGTGCCGACCAGAGGTCGATGCGGTGATCCTGTGCCATCCGCAGGCCGACCACCACGGCCCGTTCACCATTGGCAAAGGCCAGCTGACTCTCCGGCTGGTGCAGGGTACGTCTTACCTCGGCCAGATCGCCAAGGCGCAGGGTCTGGCCCTGCTCGCCGGTACGCAGCGGGATCTGGCGGATCCGCTCCAGGGTATCGAGGGCGCCGCGGATCTCCACCTGAAAGCGATTGTGGCTGCCCTGCAACTCTCCGGCGGTTACTTTGGCATCGGCACCGCTCAGCGCCTGGGCAAGCTGTTCGCCACTCATGCCGCTGGCACTGAGGGCGAGGGGATCGAACCGCACCTCGATCTCCTCCTGTGGTGTCCCGACCCGCTCGACGTATTCGGTGCCCGGCAGCTGGCGAGCCCGGCGTTCCAGCTCGGCGCTGTAGCGGGCGAGGCGATCCAGCTGCGGCTGGCCCGGCCCGCGCCAGACCACATTGACCAGCCGGGTGAAGGGGTAGCCCTTCTCGTCATCCAGCTTGGGGGCACTGGCGCCGGCTGGCAGTCCGGCGGCAAGATCTGCCAGCCGGTCACGAACTCTGGACCAGACAGGCTCGACATCGCTGACCTCATCCTTGAGCTCCAGATTGATGATGGAGAGACCGGGGCGAGAGCTCGACTCGATCAGCTTGATCTCGCTCTGGGCCCGCAGCCGGTTCTCGATGGGCTCGCTCACCAGCGCTTCCACCCGTTCGGCGCTGGCCCCGGGGAAGTGGGTAACCACGCTGGCAAAACGGCTGGTGAGCTGGGGATCTTCGGTTCTGGGCAGGGTCTGCAATGCCGCAAGGGCGGCCGTCAGCAGCAGTGCGACCGTCAACAGCAGCAGGCGGCCATTCTCGATAAACGGGCGGATCATGACTGTGGCTCCGGATGCGCCACCTGATGATCCACGCTGGTGGTCAGGGTGACCTGCTGGCCCGGCACCAGTTTATGCAGGCCATCGGTCACCAGCTGTTCTTGTCCGTTCAGGGCACCACTGATCCAGGCTCGTTCGCCATCTTGCTGCAGCAGGGTGACGTCCCGACTGACTACTCGGGGTGGCGTTTCGTCGTTGAGCAGATAGAGGGTCCAGCTGCCGCGCAATCCCTGGGTCAGCGCGGTGAGCGGCACCTCGTAAGCACGGGTGGGCTCGCGGGTCTGATGCAACAGGGTGATCAGTTGCCCCTCTGCCAGTTGTTCGCCGCCCCGGGTCAGCTGGAAGCGGGCGGTGCGGGTGTGGGTCTGCCCGTCCACTTGTACCCCCAGATTAAGCAGGCGCCCCTCCAGTGATTGCACACCGCTTTGCAGGGGGTAGTTTTGGCCGACGATCAGGGTCTCGGCCTGTTTCACCGGCACGCCGATATCGGCCTCCCACTGGCCGCTGCGGGTCAGGGAGAAGAGAGGCTGGCCTGCGGCCACCACGGCCCCCAATGCCTGCTCGCGGCTGACCACAATCCCGTTGAAGGGGGCGCGCAGCTGTGATTTCTCCTGTTTGACCCGGTTGGCTTCGAGGGCGGCGGCCAGCTGGTTGGCGCTTGCCTCCAGCATGCGGACTTTGCCTTGCTGTTCATCCAGCGCCTGACGGGAGCTGAACTGCTGCTGGCGCAGGGCGGTGAGTCGATCGAGCGTCTGCCGGGCAAGGGTCAGCTCGGCCTCGTTCTGGGCGGCCCGGGCGGCCAGCTCTTTGGCTTCCACTGCCAGCAGCCGGGTGTCCAGTGTGGCGAGCAGTTCGCCGGCCGCGACCGGCTCTCCGCGTCCCTTGTGCAGAGTGGCGATCCGCCCTGCCAGCTCGAAGCCTATCTGGCTGTGCTCGGGGGCGATCACCCGGCCATTGAAGCGGTGCAGCACCGGGTAGTGATCGCTGGCTTGCAGCGGCTGGGCGATCACCCGGGTCAGGGCGGGTGTTTCTTCTGACTCAGTGACCGGGCTGCAGCCACTCAGTAACAGCGCCAGCAGGATTAAGCAAAGTGTCATGACATCATCCTCTGGTTGACATAACATCAAATCACACCGGTGAGTCTAGTTTTTCGAAACTAGACTGTCCAGTTTGATTGTGGAGGAAAAATGAACATTTCACCCCGTAGTCAGCAGAAGCGGGCTGCGATCCTCGATGCTGCCGGGCGGCTCTTCTGTCAGCACGGTCTGCATCTGGTCAGCATGGACATGGTGGCCAGTGAAGCGGGCGTCTCCAAGCAGACGGTCTACAGCCATTTTGCCAACAAGGAGTCGCTGTTTGCCGAAGCGGTGGGCAGCAAGTGCGTCAGCAGTGAGCTGATGCCGGAGGTATTGTTGCGTGGCAACAATGTGCGGGAGAGCCTGATTGCCTTTGGTCGCAGCTTTCGCAAGTTGATCCTGAGCGATGATGCCATCAATATCTTTCGCACCTGCATCAGCTGCAACGATGCCCAGCTGGCCACCCTTTTTTTCGAGGCGGGCCCGCTCTATGTGACCGAGATGCTGTCCAACTGGCTGGAGCAGCAAAAGCAGCAAGGCCTGCTGTGCCATCAAGACAGCGAACAGGCCGCCTTGCAGCTGTTGCTGATGTGGCAGGGCAAGGAGCGCATGCTTCGTGAGCTGGGTCTGCCGTTGACCCAGAGCGCTGCCGAGCAGGATGCCTGGACCCTGAGTTGTGTCGATCTCTTCCTGACCGCCGCCGCTCCCCCGCAAAAATAATGGAGGTGGCAATGAGCCACACAGTGACAGATGCCCAGCGCAAATGGTTGCCCCTGCTGGCGGCGGTCGGTTTCTTTATGCAGGCGCTGGATGGCACCATTCTCAACACTGCCCTGCCCAGCATGGCCGAGACCTTGGGAGAGAGCCCGCTGCAGATGCAATCGGTGATCATCGCCTACATGCTGACGGTGGCGCTGCTGATCCCGGCTTCCGGCTGGCTGGCTGACAGATTCGGCACCCGCCGCATCTATCTGGCTGCCATCTCGCTCTTTACCCTCGGCTCGATCGCCTGCGCCGCCTCCAATTCCCTCTCCATGCTGGTGGCCGCCCGTGTGCTTCAGGGGATTGGCGGTGCGCTGCTGATGCCGGTGGGACGGTTGGCGGTGCTGCGGGTCTATGACAAGCACGAGCTGCTGCGGGTGATGTCGTTTGTCACCATTCCGGGGCTGCTTGGCCCGTTGATGGGGCCGGCGCTTGGTGGCTGGCTGGTGGAAGTGGCGAGCTGGCACTGGGTGTTTCTCATCAACCTGCCGGTGGGGCTGCTCGGCTTTATCGCCAGCTGGCACTTTATGCCGGAGCTGCGGCAGCAGACCGCCCGGTTCGACTGGCAGGGATTTGTGCTGTTCAGCGTCGGCATGGTGCTGGTGTCGGTCGGCTTGCAGGGGCTGGGGGAGCACAGCATCTCCACCGGTTGGGCGCTGTTTGCACTGATCTTCGGCTTGGCGGCGATGGCGAGCTACTGGCTCTATGCCGCCAATGCACCGCAGCCGCTCTTTAGCCTGAACCTGTTCAAGACCGCCACCTTTGCCATCGGCATCTGGGGCAACCTGTTTGCCCGCCTCGGCAGCGGCGCCATGCCGTTCCTCACTCCGCTGTTTCTGCAACTGGGGCTCGGTTTCTCCCCGAGCAAGGCGGGGATGACCATGATCCCCACCGTGATTGGCGCCATGCTGACCAAGACGCTGGTGAACAAGCTTATTCCGAAGGTGGGCTATCGCCGCATCCTGATCGGCAACACCCTGTTGCTTGGGGCGATGATCGCCAGCTTCTACTTTATCGACAACCAGCTCCCCTACGGGGTCTTGCTGGGCTGGCTGGCGATCTTCGGCGCCATCAACTCGCTGCAGTTCTCCGCCATGAACACTCTCACGCTGCAAGATCTCAGCCCGACCCTGGCCAGCAGTGGCAACGGTCTGCTCTCGGTGGTGATGCAGCTCTCCATGAGTTTGGGGGTGGCGATTGCCGCCAGCCTGCTCGGGCTCTTCTCGGCGGGCACCTCAGCGGCCAACGGCCAGTGGCTGGCCGGGTTCCACCTTACCTACCTCTGTGTCGGGCTGCTCTCCATGCTGGCGGCGCTGATCTTCGCCCAGCTGGCGCGCGATGGGGCTACGCCGTCGGGGCGGGCAGATAGCTGACCTCGCAGGGGAGCTGCGCCAACACTTCGGCCAGATGCTCGGTCGCCAGCAGAAAGGTCTGTTCCGGGTGGCCTGGAGTCCAGGTGAAGGCGGTGTGGTTGAGCAGTTGCGGATCCACCAGTAGCGGAATATCGGCGCGGGGCAGGAAGGGGCAGACCGCCCCCGGCAGGCAGCCAATCTCCGCCTGCATCTCTTCGGCGGTGCAGATGGAGGGCTTGGCACCGAGTGCGGCCTTGACCGCCTTGTTGTCGAGCCGTCCGTCCCTGTGGGTCAGCAGCAGGGCGAAGCGGCCATCCTTGAACTTGAGAAACAGGGTCTTGCTGAACTCCGCCTGCCAGCCGAGGCGGGCCTTGACCTTTTCATCGGTGGCGTAGTCGAGAATGGGTTCATGCTCATAGCGCTGGTGGGGCAGTTCAGCCAGCAACTGGCAGTTGAAATGGTGAATGGTATCGAGTGGCATGGGGTTCTCCTGTAGTGGGCGCTATCCTGCCAGCCTCGCAGGGTCAGGCCCAATGACACTTTCTTATCCGTGATAAGCAACTCTGTCCGTGAAAACAACAAGGGCGCCGTGAGGCGCCCTTGTTGATCAGTGATGCTGCAATTCGCACGCTTCCCAGTGAAAGGGAATGGGACACAGCTGCTGGGAGGTCTTGTCATAGGCCTGCCACAGCTCGCCCATGGTGCGGCCATCGACCGGGTGGCGCAGTTTGGGTGCCAGCTCGGCCAGCGGCCATAGCACGAAGGCGTTGGTGAGCACTTCACCGCGCGGCAGCACCAGCGGGGTGTCGCAGACCAGATCGCCATAGAGCAGCAGATCGAGATCCAGGGTGCGCGGGGCGAACTTCTTGGCATCCGGCTCGCGGCCGTGGGCGAACTCCATGGCCCGCAGTCGCTGGCAGACTGTGGTCAGCGGTAGATCGGTCTCGGCAGCCGCCACCAGGTTGTAGAAGGGGCGGCCGTTGAAGCCGACCGCTTCGCTCTCGAATACCCGGGAGACCCGCAGCTCGCCAAATTCGGCGTGCAGGGCATCGAGCCCGGCACGGATATGGCGATCCCGCTCGATGTTGGAACCCAGGCTGATATAGATGGTGGTCATCAGTTGCTGCTCGCGGCCGGCGTGCGATGGCGCAGGATCTCGACACCGACCCCGGCGGCATTGGGCACGGCGCCCGGCTTGGTGAGGGTCACCTTGACCCACTGTACCCGCTCGTCGGCGAGCACCAGCATGGCAACCTGCTCGGCCATGGTTTCGACCAGCTCGACCACCTTGCCGCTGACATGCTCGCAAATCTTGTTGGAGAGGTCGGCATAATCCAGTGCCAGATTGATGTCGTCGGTTGCTGCCGCGGGGCGGTTGTCGAACCCCATCTCGAGGTCAAAACGGAGCTTTTGGCGAATGCCCTTCTCCCACTCATATACACCGATGGTGGTCAAAACTTCGAGTCCGCGAATAAACACCTTGTCCATGACTGTACTTCTTCTTTACTCTTGATGGGCTGTGATGACAGCGCAGGGATGCTGGCCGGGCAACAGGCTTGCCGAGGCGCTCTGGGTGGGCATGGGCCCATGCCAGCGTATGTGGCCCGCATCATACCCCATTCATATCGTGGTAAAAACGACCAAGATGACGGCCCTGACGATTTTGATGATTATTCTGGCCTACCTGGGTGGTTCACTATCCAGTGCTGTGCTGGTCTCCCGCTGCACCGGTCTGCCCGACCCGCGGGATCATGGCTCCCACAATCCGGGGGCAACCAATGTGCTGCGCCTTGGTGGCCGGATGGCGGCGCTGGTGGTGCTGCTGCTCGATGTGCTCAAGGGGACTGTGCCCGTCTATCTCGCCTGGTATCTGCAGATCAAACCCGTCTACCTCGGCTTTATCGGGGTCGCCGCCTGCCTCGGCCATATGTACCCCATCTTCTTTCATTTTCGTGGTGGCAAAGGGGTTGCCACCGCTCTTGGCACCATGATGCCCATCGGCTTCACCATGGGGGGGGCCGTGATTGGCACCTGGCTGCTGGTGCTGCTGGTGAGCGGCTACTCCTCGTTGGCCTCCATCATTACCGTGCTGCTGACGCCGCTCTTTACCTACCTGCTCAAACCCGAATATACCCTGCCAGTCTCCCTACTCTCCTGTCTCATTCTGATCCGCCATCACGAGAACATCTCCCGCCTGCTCAAGGGGGAGGAACCCAGAGTTTGGGGGCGAAAACGCGCGGCCTGTGCCGAGGAAGTGGCAGAAATGGACGATGTTGCGCAAAAAAGAGACGAACGAGACAAAAAGTGAAATTTCCCGTTGACCATCAGCCTTAAAATCCGTTTAATAGCGCCCACGCCCAGATAGCTCAGTCGGTAGAGCAGGGGATTGAAAATCCCCGTGTCGGCGGTTCGATTCCGTCTCTGGGCACCAATTTTGGTGCCATGAAATAAAAAATTTGTTCATGCACAATGGTTTAAAGTGTGCCGGCTTAGCTCAGTAGGTAGAGCAACTGACTTGTAATCAGTAGGTCACCAGTTCGATTCCGGTAGCCGGCACCATTTGCCCAGATAGCTCAGTCGGTAGAGCAGGGGATTGAAAATCCCCGTGTCGGCGGTTCGATTCCGTCTCTGGGCACCAATTACAATTCCTCCTTAGTTCAGTCGGTAGAACGGCGGACTGTTAATCCGTATGTCACTGGTTCAAGTCCAGTAGGAGGAGCCAATTCAAAAAGCCCTTGTCGCAAGACAAGGGCTTTTTTCTATTTGGCGCAGCCATTTTTTAACCATAAAAACAACCACACACGCACAGATGAACCGCAGGATAGATATGGAAAATCATGTAGTTATAGAGTCAAAGGGGCGACTTGCCGCCATTCGGAACTGGATGGAACCCGTGCTGGTGCTGCTTATTCTCGGCAGCCTGTTCGGTTACCTCGGCAGCCAGATGGGCCTCTCTGCCATGGTCAACACCCTGTTCAATACCGCCCACCAGCTGCTGCTCAATACCGTGCTCTTTATCATGGGGATCACAGTGCTCTCCGGTGCCCTGAGCCAGCTGTTGAGCGAGTTCGGGGTGATCCGCCTGCTGGAGGTGCTGCTGGCGCCGCTGATGAAGCCGGTGTTTCGTCTGCCCGGTCGCACCGCGCTGGCGGCGCTGATGACCTTCTTCTCCGACAACCCGGCGGTGATCAGCCTCGCCAAGGACAGCCGCTTTCGCAAAGGCTTCACTCCGTGGCAACTGGTGTCGCTGACCAACTTCGGCACCGCCTTCGGCATGGGGCTGATCGTGGTCACCTTTATGGCCACCCTGCAACTGCCGAGCGGTGAATCCACCGCCAGCGCGGCGCTGATCGGGCTGCTGGGTGCTCTGGTGGGATCGGTGGTCTCTACCCGACTGATGCAGCGGATGATCCGCCCACTGGTGGGGGAAGTGCTGAACGATGACGCTGT
This sequence comes from Aeromonas sp. Lyrl_2, assembly GCF_051948815.1. Classification (NCBI taxonomy): domain Bacteria; kingdom Pseudomonadati; phylum Pseudomonadota; class Gammaproteobacteria; order Aeromonadales; family Aeromonadaceae; genus Aeromonas; species Aeromonas sp. Lyrl_2. The sequence goes on along the minus strand of NZ_JAYJLJ010000004.1, from coordinate 46,360 downwards.
ACCGTCCGACGGCCGAAAGGTAGGGGTGACCAAAGAGGCTGCTCCCGGCTGGCTGCGGATCCTCAACTCTCTGCTTGATGGTGGCAAGTCCGGTGTGGAGCTGGGGATGGCGGTGATCCCGGGTGTGCTGATCATCAGCACCTTCGTGATGCTGCTCACCTTTGGCCCGGGCGACAAGGGCTATACCGGCGAAGCGTTTCAGGGGGTAGCCCTGCTGCCGGTGCTGGCAGCCAAGGTGAGCTGGCTGTTTGACCTGCTGTTCGGCTTCCAGCAGCCGGAGCTGGTCGCTTTCCCGGCCACCTCGCTTGGTGCCGTTGGTGCCGCCATGTCGCTGGTGCCCCCTTTTATTGCCAAAGGGTGGATCACCGGTAACGAGGTCGCGGTGTTTACCGCCATGGGGATGTGCTGGAGTGGCTTCCTGAGCACCCACACCGCCATGCTCGATGCCCTCGGCTATCGCCACCTCACCTCCCGCGCCATCGTTGCCCACACCATCGGCGGCCTGTGCGCCGGTGTGGCCGCTCACCAGCTCTATCTGCTGCTGGGCTGAGTCGGGTTCAGACACGGAAACAAAAAGAGGCTCTTCGGAGCCTCTTTTGGTTTCCCCCTGCCGCGCCCTGCTCACGGGCGCACCAATCACCCTTGCTGCGTGATGCCCTGCACCTTCAACCAGAATCGCTCCTGACAGTGGTTGTGAAACAGCTTGCTGGCTGGAGTGATGGGGATGGGACTGGCGATGACCCGATAGCTGATCCAGCACTCGGCACAAAGCTGCTGCGATGGCGCTTCGTCCTGTTCGGTTTGCCGGCGGATGACGACCCCATTGGCAAACCAGCTGGTGGTTATCTGGTGCTGGATCACAGTGCCGCTCTCATCATGCTCGCTATAGTGTTCACTCTCTTGGCGTGTGAGGGTGACGGGGCTCGCCTGTCGATGAATGGCCCTGATATAGCTGATTAGTTGATTCATTGCCGATCTTGCCGTGATGGTTGGCCTGCACTGGATGAGCTGTACAGGATGAAGAGGGCTAGCGTAACGTGCTGCCTTGGTTGCGGCAATCGCCTCGGCTGCGCCGCAAGCAAATCTGAAAAGGGGAGAGCAATGGGAATCCCGCAAAACAAGGCCGAGCTGCTACTCGCGATCGATACCAATTTTAGCAAGTTGTTCAAGGCGTTGCAGGCCGTCCCCGAGAGCCGGGTGCGGGAGCCGACCCTGGCAGGGCACAGCAAGGGAACCACCATGAGCGTCGCCAATCTGCTGGCCTACCTTATCGGCTGGAGTGAACTGCTGATCAAGTGGATCGAGCGGGATGCGGCAGGTCTGCCAGTGGATTTTCCCGAAACCGGTTTTAAGTGGAACGAGTTGGGCAGGCTGGCCCAAAAGTTCTATCGGGATTACGAGGGGCTCAGCTATCCGGCGTTGTTGCAGCGGTTGGCTGCCGCCAGAGGGCACATCATCGAACTGGTGGAGGCGCGCAGCGACCAGCAGCTGTATGGCTGCCTCTGGTATGAGAAGTGGACGCTCGGGCGGATGATCCAGTTCAATAGCGCCTCCCCCTATCTCAACGCCAACGGGCGGCTGCGCAAGTGGCTAAAAGAATTGGCGATCAGGGTGTGAAAGGAAGGGGTCGCGGCTCGGGTGGGCGGCAAAACGCTTTGCCACCACATTGCCACTACCGCCCGTGGCGGCAGCTACTGGCCGCCTGACCCCCCCTTTGCGCTCGGCTATCTCCTGCGTGCTGGTTGAATAAATAGATCAGCCATTCAAGGGATTAGCCGGTGCAGTGCGTTTTATCACCGTGCTGGCCCCGCTTATGCACATCTCTTGGCAACACCATCAAGGGTCGTTGTCGCGGAGAGTTATCATGATCAGCAGCCTGCTTCCCCTTGCCTCGATCGCCCTCAAGCTGGGCAGTCAGCTGCTTGGCAGCAGTAGCAAACCCCAGCCCGTGCAGCAAACCGTGCAGGAAGATCGTCTCGCCCCGACCGTCCAGAGTTTGTTCCAGCGACTCGGCATCAATGATGCCAATAGCGAGCAAAATCGCGCTGCCATCAACCACTTTATGGGGGAGCTGATGCAGACTCTGGGGCAGGAGAATGGCGGCCAATCCCTCCCTGCCGCCATCGACAGCGCCCGCAACCAGCTGGCGAGCGGCACCCAGAGCACCCGCCTCGATGCCCTGCAAACTGAGCTCGATACCCTCAAGGATTCCCTCGGTGCCAGCCATCTCAACCTCGATCAGCTGCTCGGTGCCTTTAAACAGACCCTGCCAAATGGCAAGGGAGAGGGGGTTGGCAAGCTGCTAAATGCCAGCGCCTGAACTGCGGTGAGCAATAAAAAACGGCAACCGAGGTTGCCGTTTTGCTTTCTAGTTCGAATGACAAGCAGGTTGGTTTAACCCGTCCGTTTTGCCAGCCAGGTTTCGGCTGCGGTCAGGGCTGCCTCAACCTGCTCGCGGGCGACGCCGCCTTTGGCGACCCGCTTGGCTAGGGTCGCTTCCAGTTCCAGATTGGGGTAGACGTCGAACTCGATCACCGGGCTGAAGCGCTGGAACTCGCCGATGGAGAGCTCCTCCAGCGGGCGGCCCACGCTGATGGCAAAGACCACGGTTTCGCCGACGATATGGTGCGCTTCACGGAATGGAATCCCCTTGGCTACCAGATAGTCCGCCAGCTCGGTAGCGTTGGCGTAGCCGCCCTGCGCCGCCGCCATGGTGCGCTCACCATTCACCTTCAGATCGATCAGCACCAGCGCCGCCATGTCGAGGCAGTCGTGCCAGGTGTCGAGGGCATCGAACAGCCCCTCCTTGTCTTCCTGCATGTCCTTGTTGTAGGCCAGTGGCAGCGCCTTGAGGCTCATCAGCATGCCCATCTGGGCGCCGACCACCCGGCCGGTCTTGCCACGAATAAGCTCCAGCGCATCGGGGTTCTTCTTCTGCGGCATCAGTGAGGAGCCTGAGGTAACCGCGTCGGAGAGCTCGACAAAGCCCGCCTCGCCGGTGTTGTAGAAGATAAGGTCTTCGGCAAAGCGCGACAGGTGGGTCATGGAGAGGGACGCCACGTGCATCAGTTCCACTACGTGATCCCGATCGGAGACCGAATCCAGACTGTTGCGGGTGGCGCCGGCAAAGCCCATGTCGAGCGCCAGCGCTTCGCGGTCGATGGCGTAGGCAGTGCCCGCCAGCGCGCCGCAGCCGAGCGGGCTGGTGTCGAGACGTTTGAGGGCATCCTGCAGGCGGGAGTAGTCCCGCTCCAGCATCTCCACATAGGCCAGCGCCCAGTGAGCGAAGGTGACCGGTTGGGCCCGCTGCAGGTGGGTGTAACCGGGCAGCACCGCGGCCTGATTGGCACGAGCGGAGGCGACCAGCCCCTGTTGCAGGGCGGTGATGGAGCCGAGCAGCAGCTCGCCCTGCGCCTTGCACCAGAGTTTCAAGTCGGTGGCGACCTGATCGTTGCGCGAGCGGCCGGTGTGCAGTTTCTTGCCGAGATCGCCGACGGCGGCGATGAGCTGGCTCTCGACCCAGGAGTGGATATCTTCGGCATCCGAGCTCAGGATCTGCTGGGGATCCTGCTGCACCGAGGCGAGCAGCACCTCCATCGCCTGTTGCAGTTTGCCCTGCTCATCGGCGGTCAATACGCCCACTTTCACCAGCGCTTTGGCCCAGGCCATGGAGCCTTGAATATCCTGCTCCGCCAGCCGGTAATCGAACCGCAGCGAATCGTTGAACTGCTTGAACCGGCTATCGGCTCCCTGACTGAAGCGTCCACCCCAAAGTGCCATACTGCTCTCCTTGAATGCGTTGTCGGCGGCACCCTGGCCACCGAGCTTGAAATCGTGCCCTGTTTTTCTGCGAGTCTGTTATCTCACAGAAGCGGCCGGGGCGCTGCCGCTCTTGTCACACCTGCCGATGATGGCTCAGGGGCCATGCCCTCGGCCTATAGAAGAGGGGGCCATGCCCCCTCAACGGAATCAACGGGTTATCTCGCTTGCTTAGCCGTGGGTATGGTCGCCACCGATGGCCTGATGCTGCTCCTTCATGGCGCGGATCCGGCTGGCCAGGGTGTAGAGACGGATAAAGCCTTCGGCATGGCTCTGGTCATACACTTCGTCGGCGCCGAAGGTGGCGAAGTCTTCGGAGTAGAGGCTGTTCGGCGACTTCTTCTGCACCGCAGTGACCTGACCCTTGTACATCTTCAGCACCACTTCACCGTCGAGATCTTCGGCGATGGCGTTGGCAGAGGCGAGGATCGCCTTGCACAGCGGGGTGAACCAGCGGCCGTCATAGACCAGATGGGAGAACTCGGCACCCAGCTTCTCCCGCCAGGCGCGGGTCGGGCGATCCAGTACCAGCTCTTCCACCGCGCGCAGCGCGGCGACCATCACGGTACCGCCCGGGGTCTCGTAGCAGCCACGGGACTTCATCCCCACCATCCGGTTTTCGGTGATGTCGATGCGGCCCACGCCGTGCTTGCCAGCACGCTCGTTCAGGGTCATCAGGATCTGGTGCGGGCTGAGCGGTTGGTCATCCACTGCCACCACTTCACCCTGCGCCACGGTCAGCTTGACGTACTCCGGCTGATCCGGTGCCTCTTCGGCCGGTACGGTCCATTGCCAGACCGCTTCGGACGGCTCGTTCCAGGTGCTCTCCAGCTCGCCACCCTCGGTGGAGATGTGCCAAGCGTTGGCGTCGCGGCTGTAGATCTTCTTCAGGGTCGCCTTGCAGGGAATGTTGCGGGTCTCCAGATAGGAGAGCAGATCTTCCCGGGAGCGCATGTCCCAGATCCGCCACGGGGCGATGACTTTCAGCTGGGGCGCCAGCGCGGCGACCGCGCCTTCGAAACGCACTTGATCGTTACCCTTGCCGGTGCAACCGTGGGAGATGGCATCGGCCCCTTCCGCCAGCGCGGCCTCGACCATCGCTTTGGCGATCACCGGACGGGCCATGGAGGTACCCAGCAGATAGGTGCCTTCATAGACGGCGCCAGTCTTCAGGGTCGGATAGACGTACTCTTTGACGAACTCTTCGCGCAGATCCTTGATGATGCACTTGGTGGCGCCGGAGGCGATCGCCTTTTGCTCGATCCCTTCCAGATCGTCGCGCTCCTGACCGACGTCGGCCACGAAGGCGATGATTTCGGCGTCATAGTGCTCTTTGAGCCAGGGAATGATGGCCGAGGTATCCAGTCCACCCGAGTAAGCCAGTACGATCTTGTTGATTCCGCTCATGTTACTTCTCTCCGTGATGATTCGATGATGATTCAATAAAAGGGTCGTGATTCAGGTTGAGTGCCGCGTTACTTGCCGCCGAGAAGGGTCAGCAACACGGCGTTCTGGATATGCATCCGGTTTTCGGCCTCGTCCATGATGAGGGAGGCGGGGCCATCCATCACCTGCGAGGTGATCTCCAGCTCCCGGTGCGCCGGTTGGCAGTGCAGCACATGCTGGATGCCGGTGCGGTCGAGCAGGGCCTGGTTGATCTGGTAAGGCATAAAGAGGTCTTTGACCTGCTCCATCGGGGTGTTGTCACCCATGGAGATCCAGGTATCTGTGTAGGCAACGTCGAACCCTTCGATATCCGCCACGTCATCGCTGATGTGGATGGTTGCCCCCGACTTGGCCGCCAGAGCCAGCGCCTGCAGGAAGATCTGGGTATCCGGGCCGTGGCCTTTCGGGCAGATCAGGGTCACGTCGGTGCCGAGGGTCGCCCCCAGCAGCAGCAGAGAGTGGCTGACGTTGTTGCCATCACCGAGGTAGGCAAGCTTCACCTTCGACAGGTCGTCGTAGTGCTCGGCAATGGTCATAAAGTCGGCCAGCCCCTGACAGGGGTGGTAGAGATTGCACAGGCTGTTCACTACCGGCACTGTGCCGTGCTCCGCCAGCTCGACCAGGGTCTGGTGATCGAACACCCGGGCGACGATGGCATCACACCAGCGCGACAGGTTGGCAGCGAAATCCTTCACCGACTCCCGCTTGCCCAGCGCGCCGTTCTGCTGATCCAGATAGACGCTGTGGCCGCCCAGTTTGGCGATGCCGATGTCGAAAGTGACCCGGGTGCGCAGGGAGGGTTTCTCGAACAGGGTGACCACGCTCTTGCCCGCCAGCGCCTGGCTGTACTTCTTCGGGTCGGCCTTGACCGCTTTGCCCAGCGCAATCAGCGCTTCAATCTGGGCTTTGTTCAGATCACTGTCTCTCAGAAGATGTTGCATCGGATGTTCCTTGTTCCGGTGGAGATCAAATGGCCACTTGAGTGCCGACGGCGCCGCCAGCCAGGAGCTTGAGCAGCTGATCCGGGTAACGCCAGCTGGCGACACAGACCGGCTTGCCGAGGGTCTCGGCAGCGTGCAGGGCCGCTTCTACCTTGACCGCCATACCATCGCGGATCACCCCTTTCTCCATCAGATCCAGCGCGGTCAGCTTGTCGAGCTGGGGCACCAGCTTGCCCTTGCCATCCAGGATGCCGCTCACGTCGGAGAGCATCACCAGATCGGCACCGAGCGCCTCGGCAATGGCGGTGGCCGCCTGATCTGCGTTGACGTTCATCAGCTGCCCCTCGGTGGTGATGCCGATGGAGCTCACCACTGGCAGGAAGCCCTGCCCGAGGATGCCTGCTACCAGCGCCGGGTTGCCCGGCTTGCACTCGCCGACCGCGCCGAGATCCGGGTCGAGCTGGGTCACCTGACAGAGGCCGCCGTCGGCGAGGCAGAGCCCAACTGCCGGAATGCCGGTGGCGATTGCCTTGGCCATCATCTGCTTGTTGGCAGTGCCCGCCAGCGCCCCGGCAATAAAGGGGATCTGCTCGAACGGGGTCACCCGCAAGCCGTTCTTTTTGGTAGAGGTGAGACCCAGCCCCTTGAGCAGGTCATCCACCAGACAGCCACCGCCGTGTACCAGCACCAGCGGACGGTGCTGATCGTCGAGAAAGGTTTTGAGGGTGGCGAACAGGGCGGTCAGCGCCTCGTCGTTCTCGATAAGGGCACCGCCCAGCTTGATTACCAACGTCTGTTTGTCCATGTTCGAAATCCTTCCTAAGTCCTTAAATCAGGCCGGTGGCCGGTTCAAAACCAAATTTGATATTTATGCACTGCATGGCTTGCGAGGCGGCGCCCTTGAGCAGGTTGTCGATGGCAGAGACTACCACCAACATGTTGCCCTGCTGTTGCCAGGCAATGTCGCAGTAAGGGGTGTTCGCCACACCGCGAATAGAGGGCATCTGGCCGGTGAGGCGCACCAGCGGCTTGCCTTCGTAAGCCTTGAGGAAGGCCTGATCCACCTGGGTGGGGGTGACGCCGTCCGCCAGCTGCACATAGATGGTGGCCAGGATGCCGCGCACATAGTTGCCTAGGTGGGGCTGGAACAGCACCTCCTTGCCGAGGTGGTGGCTGATCTCCGGCTGGTGTCTGTGATTGAAGGTGCCGTAGGGATTGAGGCTCACTTCGCAGAAGCTGGTGTTGATGGCGGCCTTGCGCCCGGCGCCGGAAACCCCGGAGACGGCGTTGATGATCGGCTGCCACCCCTTGGCAATCAGGCCATCCTGCTGTAGCGGCTTGAGGGCGCACAGCGATGCGGTCGGGTAGCAACCCGGCACCGCAATCAGCTGGGCGCTGGCGATGGCATCGGCGTTCCACTCGGCCAGGCCATAGGCGGCCTGATCCAGCCACTGCTCGCTGTCGTGGGTGAAGCCGTAGAAGCTGTCGTAAAAGCCCTGAGCCTTGACCCGGAAGGCGCCGGAGAGATCGAACACTGGCAGCCCCTTGGCGAGAAACTTGGGCGCCAGCTCGGCGCTCACCTCGTGGGCGGTGGCCAGCAGCACCAGATCGGCCTGGGTCAGGATCCGGGTCATGCCGTCGTCGTCCAGCGGCAGCAGCGGCTGATCGAGGGCACCGACCCACTGGGGATGCAGGGCAGAGAAGCGCTTGTGGGCATCCTGACTGCCGGCGGAGACATAGAGGCCGAACAGTTTGAGTTGTGGATGGTTCTGTACCAGTGCGGCCAGTTCGGCTCCCGCGTAGCCACTGGCACCGACGATAACGGTGTTAAGCATGTTGAATATTCCAAGTCAGAGTTCGAGATTCACAGCATGACGCTGCAGTGCATAAGGGTGTTCGATCGCCCCTTTGCACAAGTGCGGAGGGGCAATTCAGGCGGGTGTGTGTCGTCGGTTATAGATCAGGTGACAGAACATTAACTTTCCCTTACAACTAGAAGCCTTTGTTGATGAGCCAGATATTCAGGTAAAATTACAGAATATTCATGCACTCACTTTGCATTTGTATTTTCTAACAGAAACATTCCGGGGACGCAAGGAGGAGCTGATGGCCAATCTGGATTTTTTTTCACTTTATAAGAATATTATTGCGATTCCCTCTATCAGCAGCACGGATCCCAAGTGGGATCAGAGCAACGAGGCGGTGATCCGGCTGCTGGCTGACTGGTTCGGTCAGCTCGGTTTTCAGTGCGAGGTAACGGCGCTCCCCGATCTGCCGGGCAAGTTCAATCTGGTGGCGACGATCGGTCAGGGGGAGGGCGGTCTGCTGCTGGCGGGTCACACCGATACGGTGCCGTTCGATGAGGGGGGCTGGAGCAAGGACCCCTTCAAGGTGACCGAAGAGGGCAACCGCCTCTATGGCCTCGGCACCATCGATATGAAGGGCTTCTTCGCCTTTATCGTCGAGGCGCTCAAAGAGATTGACCTCACCAAGCTCAACAAGCCGCTGCGTATTCTCGCCACTGCCGACGAAGAGACCACCATGGCGGGGGCCCGCGCCATCGCCGCGGCGGCCGAATTGAAACCCGACTACGCCGTGATTGGCGAGCCGACCGGACTGGTGCCGGTGGTGGCCCACAAGGGGCATATGTCGGAGGCGATCCGCATTACCGGCAAGAGCGGTCACAGCTCGGATCCCGCCAACGGCGTCAACGCCATGGAGATCATGCACAAGGCGATGGGGCAGGTGCTGCGCTTGCAGCAGGATCTGAAAGATCGCTACGCCGACCACCGCTTTGCCGTGCCACAGCCAACCCTGAACCTGGGTTACATTCAGGGGGGCGACAGCCCGAACCGCATCTGTGGCTGTTGCGAGCTGCATATCGACCTGCGACCCACTCCGCAGGTGGGGCCGGATGAGTTGATGGGGATGCTCAAAGAGGCGCTGTCGCCCATCGAGATCCACCAGCCGGGCTGCCTGCATCTGCAGCATCTGCATGAGCCCATTCCCGCCTACGCCTGCGCCGATGACTCTGTGCTGGTGCGCGAAGCAGAGAAGGCGAGCGGTCGCGCCGCCGAGTCGGTCAACTACTGCACCGAGGCGCCGTTTATCCAGCAGCTTGGCTGCGAGACCATAGTGATGGGTCCCGGTCATATCACCCAGGCGCACCAGCCGGATGAGTATCTCGACCTCTCCTTCGTCAAGCCGACCACCTCGGTGTTGCAGCACCTGATCAGACGTTTTTGCCTGTAGCGGCGGCGGTGAAAGGGGCGTAAGAACTGTAAGTAAGTTACATAACAAGCCGGTTGTGGAGTGGTGAGGGAAATACATGTTCTGAATCGGCCTGTTATTTGACCTTGCGCAGACAATCTGGGTAGATTGTCACCCTAAGATGACGGAGCATATGTTGTAATCGCACAACAATAAGTGAGGTCGTCTAGCACCCCGGATGGGTGTCAGGCACCAACAAGATAAGGATGTGGAATGAACGAAAAGTACGCCGCACTACGCGCCAACGTAGGTATGCTGGGTCAGCTGCTGGGTAAATCCATCAAGGATCATCAGGGTCAGGCCTTTCTCGACAAGATCGAAACCATTCGCCAATTGGCCAAGTCCTCCCGCAAGGGCAATGAATCAGACCGGGAACGTCTGCTCGATACCCTGCGCACCCTGAGCGACGACGAGCTGCTGCCGGTGGCTCGCGCCTTCAGCCAGTTCCTCAATCTGGCCAACGTGGCGGAACAGTTCCACACCATCTCCCGTCGCTGTGAAGAGCAGGTCTGCACTCCGGATCCGCTGGAGCAGATGTTCGACAAACTGAAAGCGTCCAACCTGTCGCAAGAGGCCATCATTCAGGCCGTGCGCGAGCTGGATATCGACCTGGTGCTGACCGCTCACCCGACCGAGGTGACCCGCCGCACCCTGATCCACAAGCACGTACAGCTCAACGACTGCCTCGAGGCGCTGGAGCTCTCCGACCTGCTGCCCCGCGAGCGGGACAAGATCCTCAATCGCATCGAACAGCTCATCAATCAGGCGTGGCACACCAACGAGATCCGCGAACAGCGCCCGACTCCGGTCGACGAGGCCAAGTGGGGTTTTGCGGTGGTGGAGAACAGCCTGTGGCCTGCCATCCCAGAATTCATGCGCAATCTGGACGAGCGTTTGCAACACCATCTGGGTGTGCGGCTGCCGCTGGATGCCGCGCCGGTCAAGTTCACCTCCTGGATGGGCGGTGACCGAGACGGCAACCCCTTCGTCACCGCCAAGGTGACTGCCGAAGTGCTGGAGCTGGGCCGCTGGATGGCGGTGAGCCTGTTCTATAAAGACATCAAGGAGCTTACCTCCGAGCTCTCCATGTCCGACTGCACCGACGCCGTGCGTGCTCGCGTTGGCGATCACCCCGAGCCCTACCGTGCGCTGGTGCGCGAGCTGCGTGAAGCGCTGCGCGAAACCAAGGAGCACCTCACCGCCAAGGTGCAGGGCCAGGTGAGCGAGAGCCAGGATCTGGTCAAGACCACCGCTCAGCTGCGCGAGCCGCTGGAGCTCTGCTACCACTCATTGCATGCCTGCGGCATGGGCAACATCGCCGACGGCATGCTGCTGGACGTGCTGCGCAAGGTCGCCTGTTTCGGCATTCATCTGGTCAAGCTCGATATCCGTCAGGATGGCGAGCGTCACGGGCTGGTCTTCTCCGAGCTGACCCGCTATCTGGGTCTGGGTGACTACGCCGAGTGGAGCGAGGATGACAAGCAGGCTTTCCTGCTAAACGAACTGAACTCCCGCCGCCCGCTCATTCCCCACGACTGGGAGCCGAGTGCCGAGGTGCGCGAGACGCTGGATACCTGTCAGGTCATCGCCCAGCACGACCCCGATGCGTTCGGCATCTACATCATCTCCATGGCCGGTGCGCCGTCCGATGTGCTGTCGGTGCAACTGCTACTCAAGGAGGCGGGCTGCAAGTTCCGCATGCCGGTCGCCCCGCTGTTTGAAACCCAGGATGACCTGATGGCAGGCACCGCCGTGATGGAGCGCCTGCTCTCGGTGGACTGGTATCGCGGCTACATTCAGGGCCGTCAGTACGTGATGATCGGTTACTCCGACTCTGCCAAGGATGCGGGCATGATGGCCGCTGGCTGGGCCCAGTACGCCGCCATGGAATCCCTGGTGGGACTTGCCGAAGCCAACAACATCCGCCTCACCCTGTTCCATGGCCGTGGCGGTACCGTCGGTCGTGGCGGTGCCCCTGCCCATCAGGCGATCCTCTCCCAGCCGCCGGGATCCTTGCGCGGCGGTCTGCGTACCACCGAACAGGGGGAGATGATCCGCTTCAAGTTCGGCCTGCCGAAAGTGGCGATCAAGAGTCTGGAGCTCTACACCAGTGCCGTGCTGGAAGGGAACCTGCTGCCGCCGCCCAAGCCGAAAGAGTGCTGGCGCGAGGTGATGGAACAGCTGGCCGCCGACTCCTGCGATCACTACCGCAGTATCGTGCGTGGTCATCCGGACTTCGTCCCTTACTTCCGTGCCGCTACCCCGGAGATGGAGCTCGGCAAGCTGCCGCTCGGCTCCCGTCCTTCCAAGCGCAAGCCCAACGGCGGAGTCGAGAGCCTGCGCGCCATTCCGTGGATCTTCGCCTGGACCCAGAACCGCCTGATGCTGCCGGCCTGGCTCGGCGCCCACAAGGCGCTGCAACAGGCCATCGACGGCGGCAAGCTGGCGGTGCTGGAAGAGATGAGCGCCCAGTGGCCCTTCTTCCGCACTCGCCTCGAGATGCTGGAGATGGTGTTCCTCAAGGCGGACGTCTGGCTCGCTGAGTACTACGACACCCGTCTGGTGCCGCAGGAGCTGTGGGGCCTTGGCAAACAGCTGCGTCAGGAGCTCGCCGAATCCATCGAGGTGGTGCTGAAACTGAGCCCGCGCGGGGATCTGCTGGAGGATCAGCCCTGGATCAAGGAGTCCATCAAGCTGCGCAACCCCTACACAGACCCGCTCAACGTGCTGCAAGCCGAGCTGCTCAACCGCTCCCGCAACCACCCGGAGACCCTGCACCCCGAGCTGGACAAGGCGCTGATGGTCACCATCGCCGGTATTGCCGCAGGTATGCGCAACACCGGTTGATCGCCAGCCCAAGCCAGCAGGCTTCAGTTATATCCATCAAGCCAAAGGGCGCCAGATTGGCGCCCTTGAAGCATTATTACTTCGTTTTCGATGGATGGAACCCAAACTCTCTTTTTATCCTGTTACATAAAGAATCTAAGTCTTGATATATGAATTCCTCATCTATGCCAAGTTTAGAAAGGTTTGATAGCATCTGAAGTTTTTCATCTCGGCCTTTGATATTAATATTTATTAATCTAAAACTGCTTGAGTTATTCATTATTATATCAATGCTGTCATTATCAGAGCCATGAACAGTGAAACATCCTTTTTGAGAAGACACACGTTTGTTAGATTGGTTCGCATTTATTGCAATAGGTTTTTTGGGCATGTTTGAATTTTGTGACTTCAAATTAGGTGGCAAATAATCATCTATGTTCACACGCCCTACATTTTTTGCCCTTAGTTCTGCAGGGCAGTAAACTCTGTTTGTGCCGATAGTAATTTCATTTAATTCATAAGGACTGATGCACCACACTGCACCTAAATGTTCAGATTCTAAGTCTGAAGATAGAGCAAAATACAATGCGACTAAGGCTGATTCAGACCAATCTAACATGCGTGTCGGTAACCCATGATGTTGCATTAATGTGTATATTTCCCACTCATTTAATGACAAACCATCTAAGTAGGATTTATAAGAAACTAGAAATCTATGTTCAAGCGTTGACTCATCATCACGTAGTTTTCTCCATATTATCCCTGGAAGGGGTTTAAATGTATGGTTTGAAACACCACGAAACCATAACGCATTTAAATCACTAAAACTTTCCATTAATTGCACATATTCAGTTAGGCTGGAAATTGTAAACTCACGTTGATTTTTTTTCATAACCAAGAAAACATCCTTAATGAATTTTATGTTCAGTTTGATTGTTTGTAGTTAAGCTGTTCATTGTCATACATCATGATAAATTATGTTTAAAATATCCAGAGGTCTGTTCTTTGGTCGTCATAGTCAGTTGTGGATTTTATTTTTAACAACTCGGTGGAACTATATTTTTTTGGGGAGGAGGTTAGTCGGCTTAGAGTGCCCAGATATGGCTCCAACCCTTTTCTCTCCCCCATGAATACCTCCCCGCACAGCACAGTCATCATCCTTGATAAAGCTGACGATCCTCTGGGGGCCGGTGTGACCCTTGTTGTCGCCCGAGAGACCAATGCGCAGCGCTTCGATCTCATCGTCCGGAGGCGGTTGGGGTGGGGTTAGTTGCATATGGGTTCCTGCGGTATGGGTTGTGGCGGCGTCAAAGGGTTAAAGCAATACCCGTTTGGACTCTGTTTGGTCAAGTCTTCTGGTCGCTCGCCACCAAGCGTGCATGGCATGGCGGCCAGTCAATGGCCCTTGCAACTTCCATCCCCCCCTTGCATCACCCCAGAGTGAGGCGCAGACTGTTTGGCCTTGTTTTTATGCGATTCGATTCAAGGCAACCATCATGACTCCTGCCATCAACCTGCTGAAGAAGCTCAAAATCCCCCACAAGCTCTACCCCTACGAGTGCGAAGCCCACGACGATTTCGGCAAGCATGCCGCGACCCAGCTCGGGTTGCCGGAGGCGCAGGTGTTCAAGACCCTGGTCGCCCATCACGACAAGCAGGCGGTGGTGGCCATCGTTCCCTCATCCGGTATGTGCAGTCTGAAGCAGCTGGCCAAGGCGACCGGTCTCAAGAAGGTGGAGATGATGAAACCGGCGGAAGCGGAGAAGCTGACCGGCTATAAGGTCGGCGGCATCAGCCCGCTGGCCCAGAAGAAATTGCTGCCCACCGTGCTCGACGAGTCGGCGCTGCAGTTTGACGAGATCCTGGTGAGCGGCGGCAAGCGCGGCCTCTCGGTCGGTGTGGCGCCGCAGGATATGCTGACGCTGATGAAGTGGATCGCCGCACCTATCGGCGAAGAGTAGTGCCGGGCACGGCGTGAACCTGCTCCCCGGGCCTGTGGCGGCCCGGATGTATCCTTGTTGGCTCACTCTTGGCTGATATAGTGGAGATGGAATAATTGCCGCCAAGGATATGGCCCATGCGCGCATCTGCCCGCTCCCTGCTCTTTATCGCGTTGCTGCTGCCTGCCACCGGCGGTGCGGCTCCTGCCTTTACGCTGCGTACCTGCTTTGAAAACAGTGACTCCTCCCCCTGGCTGCTGCAATCGGGGGAGGGGGTTGTGCAATATCACCTCAAGGCGGTTGCTACCGCCCTCAATGCCGAGATCGTACTGACGCCGCTACCGTGGAAGCGCTGCCTCTCTCGGGTGAGCAGTGGCCAGATGGATGCGGCCATCAAGATGAGCTACAGCGTCGAGCGGGCGACCACAGTGGGGGTCTATCCCATGCGTGAGGGCAAACCCGACCCTACCAAGCGGCTGCTGACCGAGAGTTACAGTCTCTACCAGCTCAAGGGGGGTAAGAGCCAGTGGGATGGCACCACCCTCAGGGTCAAGGGCATGGTGGCGGCCCAGTCGGGATTTTCCATCGTTGAGTTGTTGCTGGCGGCGGGGGCCGAGGTGGACGACTCCAGTCGTGACCCGCTGATCATGTTGAAAAAGCTGGTGATGGATCGGGCGCAGGCGACCGCCATCCAGACCGAGGTGGCTGACAGCATTCTGGCGGCCCATCCCGAGCTGCAGGCCCGTATCGAGCGGCTCTCGCCGGTGCTGGTGGAAAAGCCCTACTATCTGGTCTTCTCTCACCGCTTCTATCAGGCCCATCCCCGACAAAGCCGGCAGGTGTGGGATGCTATCGAGCATGTGCGCGACTCTGCTGCCTATCAGCGTTATGCCACATCGCTCAGAAGCACACCTCCGGTGGGTGAGTAGGCTGATGGACGCGACTGGCCGAAAAGGGGAGGAGAGCGTGGGGTGGTGGCAGGGCCGAGCGGCCACGCTCAGGGGCTACACTGAAAGAACCCCTTCAGCCAAGGCGTGGTTTATGTCACCCCTGCATCTGCTGGCTGCCGCTCTGCTCTGCGTGTTGTCGCTGACCGGACAGGCGGCCACCCGGTTTACCTTCATCAGCCCGGAGAGCGAGCGGGATCCGCGTACCACCTATGATCGGGAGCTGCTGCGGCTCGCCCTCGACAAGACCCGCGACCAGTTTGGCGATTATCTTCTGGAGCCTGCGCCGCCCATGACCAAGGCGCGCGAGCGGCTCAGCATGCAGCTCGACAGCTATCCCAACCTCTTTGTAATGGACAGCTACAGCAGTACCCGCGAGGATCTGGGGCTCGTCTATGTCCGTTTTCCCATCCATCTGGGGATCGTCAGCTACCGCATCTGTTTTGTCAGCCCGCAGCAAAAGGCGGCGGTGAGCAAAGTGACCGGCCTCAAGGGGCTGCGCCAGTTCACCTTCGGTCAGGGCAAGGGGTGGCTGGATGTGGATATCCTGCGTTACGCCGGGATGGAGGTGGTGGAAGTGGAGGGGTACGAGAAGCTGTTCAAAATGGTGGCGCGGGGCCGCTTCGATCTCTTCTGCCGCGGGGTGAGCGAGCTGCGCAGCGAGCAGCTTACCCACAAGGAGATGACGGACCTGCTGGTGGATGATGCCTTGTTGATCTACTACCCGCTGCCCCGGGTTTTCTACACCAATCCCAACAATCGCGAGGCGATGCAGCGGGTCGAGCGGGGGTTGCAGCTGGCGTGGCAGGATGGCTCGCTACAGGCGCTGTGGCGCAAGAGCTTTGGCCCGGCCATCGCCTTTGCCAAGCTCTCCCAGCGCCGACTGCTGCGACTGGATAACCCCTTCCTCGACGGGATCAGCTTCGATTTTCGCCCCTACTTCTACAATCCGCAGACCGATCGCTTCGGCGATTATTGAGGTGCCTGCCGCTGGCGGCAGAGGGCCAGCCAGGCCTCGGCGGTGCGCGACAGATAGCGCTCGCTCGGCCAGATCACCCCGAGTCGCCAGCTTAGTTCTGGTTCCAGCGGCCGCAGCACCAGACCATCCGGGGTCAGCCGGTTGCAGACCGGCTCCGGCAAGAAGGCGACCCCCATGCCGCTGCGTACCATGGCGGTGAGAAAATCCCACTGGCTGCTGCGCGCCGCCACCTGCGGCACAAAGCCCGCCTCCTGACACGCCTGCTCCAGTCGCTCGCTCAGGGTAAACGCCTGGGTATAGAGCAGGAAGGGCTCCTCCTGCAGGGACTCCAGCCGCAGCGGCGCATCGCCATGCCAGCGGGGTTGATCAGGCAGCACCACTCGGATCGGGTATTGATCCAGCTCCAGCGAGCTGAGGGCGCCCCCCTCTTTGGTCGGCAGCATGGTGATGGCGAGATCTAGCTCTCCCTCCAGCACCGCCTGTTCGATGCGGCGGCCGCCGTACTCCACCAGGGTCAGCTCCACCTTGGGATAGCGGCTGCGGTAGGCGCGGATCAGATCCGCATAGACGTGACCCACCATGGGGGGAATGCCGAGGGTGAGGCGACCGTGTTGCAGGCTCTGCAGATCCGCCAGTTCGGCCTCCAGCTGCTGCATCTCCGCCAAGATGGTCTGGGCACGGTTGAACAGCACCTGGCCGCTGTCGGTCAGGGTGAAGCGGCGCCCTTCCCGGTTGAGCAGGGGCTGGCCCAGCTCCTCTTCGATATTGCGGATCATCTTGCTGATGGTGGGCTGGGTGACGAACAGCTTTTCAGAGGCGCGGGTGAAGCTTTTTTCCCGCACCAGTTCGACAAAATAGCGCAGGGCGCGAATATCCATGGACTCTCTCGACTCGTGTTGGCGGGTACGGGATGAAGTATGCCTATGCGGCATGAATTCGATAATTTTAATTCATTTCTGGCAGGTTTTGCTCAACTCTATACTGTGAGCCGGTTCACAGAAAGACGATGATCATGAAAGCCCTCTGCTTGCGCTGGTTACAGACTCCCTTCCAGATTGTGTTGCTGGCAGCCATCTGGCTGCTAGCCGATACCGCGGTGCGTACCCTCCATCTGCCGCTGCCCGCCAACCTCACCGGCATGCTGTTGCTGCTGGCCTGCATCCTGCTCGGGGTGGTTAAGGCCGAGTGGTTCAGCGCGGGTGCTCGCTGGCTGCTGGCCGAGATGCTGCTCTTCTTCGTCCCCGCCGTAGTCGCGGTGGTCAACTATCAGGATCTGCTGTTGCAGGAGGGGTGGCGCATCATGGTGGTGCTGCTGGTGAGCACCACGCTGGTGCTCGGCACCACGGCGCTGGTGGTGGACCGGGTCTACCGCCTCGAACTGAAACTGGCCCGTCGGAGTCGCCGTCATGTCTGATACCCTGCTTGGGCTGATCTGTTTCGCCCTCACCCTGCTCTTCTACTACGCCAGCAAATGGCTCTACGGCAAAAAACGCATTCTGCCGCTGATGCCGCTGCTGCTGGCGCCGACCCTGCTGGTGGCCGTGGTGCTGCTGTTCCACATCCCCTATCAGGATTACATGGCGGAATCCCACTGGCTGCTCTGGCTGCTGGGCCCCGCCACCGTCGCCTTCGCGGTGCCGGTCTACGAGAACCGCCAGCTCATTCGTCGCCACTGGCTGTCGTTGTCGGTAGGAGTGGTTGCTTCCGTCATTATGGCGGTGGGGAGTACCGTGCTGCTGGCTCGCTGGCTGGATCTCTCCGACATGTTGCAACGCAGTCTGGCGATGCGATCCATCACTACGCCGTTTGCGGTGGAGGCGACCCGCGCCATCGGCGGTCAGAGCGATCTCACTGCGCTGTTTGTGGTGCTGACCGGAGTGATCGGCATGGCAGTGGGGGAGAGCGTGCTCACCGTGCTGGCCATTCGCAGCCGCCTCGGCAAAGGGGCGGGGTTTGGCGCCTCGGCCCACGGCGCCGGCACTGCCAGGGCTTATCAGATGGGTAACGAAGAGGGGGTAGTCTCCAGCATGGTGATGATGATCGCCGGTATGGTGACCGTGCTGCTGGCGCCCCTGCTGGGCCGGATGTTCTGGTAGGCCGGACTTCCCTTTAGAAGGCTGCTTGTCCCGGCGCTACACTCTAGTGAGCCTGTATTTCCGGGATGAGCAGTATGACCTTTCATCGCCTCGCTTCCTGCTTGCTGCTGTGCAGTCTTTCCCTCCTTGCCACTCCCCTACGGGCGAGCGACGTCATCACTCATATCAGCCCCGAGAGCGATCGGGACTTGCGTACCCTCTATTTTCGCGATCTGTTGCAGCTGGCGCTGGAGAAGACCCGCGACAGCTTCGGTGACTACGAGCTGCGGACCGCGCCGCCGATGAACCGTATCCGGATGCGACATATTGTGCAGACTCAGCAATACCCCAATCTGTTTGTGGCCGACAGTCTGCGCCCGGCCGCAGAGAGCGGAGCGCTGGATTACGTCCGTTTTCCGGTGGAGCTGGGCATCCTCGGTTATCGCATCTGCTTTGTCAGTCCGCAGCAGGCCGACGCAGTGGCAAGGGTCAATACCCTGACCGAACTGCAGCAATTTCTGCACGGGCAGGGGCGTGGCTGGCAGGATGCGGAGATCCTGCGTCATGGGGGATTCAAGGTGCAGGAGATCGACGGTTACGAGCGGCTGTTCAAGCTGGTGGCTCGCGGTCGCATCGATCTCTTCTGCCGCGGTGCCAACGAGCTCTTTGTCGAGCAGGAGCAGCACAGTGATCTGTCCGGCCTCACCGTGGATCGGCGAGTGGCGCTGCACTATCCCTTCCTCCACCTCTTCTACACCCACAAGAATAATCAGGCCGCCATCCGCCGCCTATCGGTCGGCCTCAAGCTGGCGTGGCGGGATGGCTCGCTGCAACAGCTCTGGCTGCGCCACTTCAAACCTTCCCTCGAGCAGGCGCAGCTCCCCAGACGCCTGTTGTTCGAGTTGGCCAATCCGCGCCTTGATAAGGTGGACTTTGACTATCGGGCCTACCACTACAACCCCGTCGACGGGACGTTCGGGCCCGGGCTGCCTTGATCCTGATGGTGCTGTTAGCGGATAAAGGGCCGTATCTGCCGATGTGCTAAATCATGCCAAAAAGGCATGTTTTTTATTATTTAAATTCATTTTTTGAAGGTTGGTGCGCTGCATATACTGGGGGTCGCTTCACGGTTCAGGTTTGCTCCTGCTCGCTTCTGGCTTGTGCGAGTGAGCCTGAATCGTCCTGCTGCGGCGTCTTGATGTTCTGCATGAAGGCGTCCATCACTGGGCCGGGATCGATCCCGGCAGGTATTACAGCTGACGGAGCCTTGTTATGTTTAATCCCCACTCTTGCGCCCTGATTGTCGAAGGGGGCGCGATGCGCGGCATCTTTGCCAGCGGCGTGCTCGATGCGTTTGTCGAAAGTCACCACTACCCGTTCGATTTCGTCATGGGCGTCTCGGCCGGTGCCACCAATCTGGTCTCTTATCTGAGCGAGCAGCCGCGCCGCAGTCACCACATCATCACCGAGCTGGCTTGCAGCTCCCGGTTTCTCGATCCCCTGCGCTTTGTCAAAGGGGGCGATCTGGTGGACATCGGCTGGCTGTGGCAAGCCAGTCGCCATCGCTTCCCGCTCGATCTCGACACCTTCTGCGCCCGCGACATTCCCTTCTACGCGGTGGCGACCGATGTGGCGAGCGGCAAGGCCATCTATCTGCCGGTGCGGCCCGACAACATGGATGAGGTGCTGACCGCCACCTGCGCCCTGCCGGTGGTGCAGCACGATACCCCCTGTGTCGATGGTCGCCCCATGGCCGATGGCGGCATCAGCGACTCCATTCCGGTGATCGAGGCCTATCGGCGCGGGGCGCGGCGGATGACGGTGGTGCTCTCGGAACCCTGGGGCTATCGCAAGAAGCCGGCCCGTTTCTGCTGGATGGTCAAAGCCTTGCTGAAAACCCAGCCGGCGCTGGCGCAAGCCATGCTGGAGCGGGATCTCGCCTACAACCGGGCACTCGATTTCATTGCCAATCCTCCTGCCGATTGCGAGATCGAGGTGATCGCGCCACCAACCGATTTCATGGTCTCCCGTTTTACCCAGGATCCGGTCAAGCTGGAGTCCGGTTATCTGCAGGGCTACTGGCAGGGGCGCCAGAGCCTGCTGCGGGCCCGTGGAGAGGCGCGAGCGGTGGCCTGACTGGTTTGCCGGGTGCTGAATATAGAAAGGGGAACCTCGCGGTTCCCCTTTTGCATGCTTGTGCGGTAGTCGCTGATTACAGCATCTGCTTGAGGCGATAGAGCAGATCCAGCGCCTGCCGCGGGGTGAGCTCGTCGGGACGCACCGCTTCCAGCTCATCGACTACCGGATGGCTCTGGGGCGCCATGGCCACCGGGGCCGGGCGGGTTTCACCGGCGGCTACCGGGGTGGCGCTCTCCAGCTCATGCAGTTTGTGACGGGCCTGCTGGATCACCGATTTCGGCACCCCCGCCAGTGCGGCAACTTGCAGACCGTAGGAGCGGCTGGCCGCCCCCTCCTGTACCGCGTGCATAAAGGCGATGGTGTCGCCGTGCTCTACCGCATCGAGGTGGACGTTGGCCAGCCCGCTCATCAGCTCGGGCAGGCGGGTCAGCTCGAAGTAGTGGGTGGCGAACAGGGTGTAGGCGCCAATCTTGCTCGCCAGCTGTTCGGCGCAGGCCCACGCCAGCGAGAGGCCGTCGTAGGTGCTGGTGCCGCGGCCAATCTCGTCCATCAGCACCAGACTGCGGGCGGTGGCGTTGTTGAGGATGTTGGCGGTCTCGGTCATCTCCACCATAAAGGTGGAGCGGCCGGAGGCGAGATCGTCCGACGCTCCGATGCGGGTGAAGATGCGGTCGATGGGGCCGATGCGGGCGCTGTCGGCGGGCACGAAGGCGCCGATATGAGCCAGCAGCACGATCAGCGCGGTCTGGCGCATGTAGGTCGATTTACCGCCCATGTTGGGACCCGTGATGATCAGCATCCGCCGCTCCCGCTCCAGCCGGATGGGGTTGGCGATAAAGGGGTCGGTCATCACCTGCTCCACCACCGGATGGCGGCCCGCTTCGATCAGGATCTGATCCTCATCAATGAGGGTCGGGCAGCGGTAGTCGAGGGTCTCGGCCCGCTCGGCCAGGTTGGCCAGCACGTCCAGCTCCGCCAGTGCGGCGGCAGACTCCTGCAGATCGCCGAGGTGGGGCAGCAGAGTATCGAGCAGCTCTTCGTAGAGCCGTTTCTCCAGCGCCAGCGCCTGGGACTGGGCGGTGAGTACCTTGTCCTCGTACTTCTTCAGCTCATCGATGATGTAGCGTTCGTTGTTCTTGAGGGTTTGACGGCGGATGTAGTGGGCCGGCACCAGATGGCTGTTGGCGCGGCTCACCTCTATATAGAAGCCGTGCACCTTGTTGTAACCCACCTTGAGGGTGTTGATGCCGGTCAGCAGTTTTTCCCGCTCTTCGATGCGGGCGAGGCTGGCGGTGGCGCCGTTGGCGAGATCCCGCAGCTCGTCCAGCTCCTGATTGAAGCCGTCACGGATCACGCCACCATCGCGGATCAGCACCGGTGGTACCTCCATCACCGCGCGCTCCAGCAGGTCGAGCAGCTCGGGGAAGGTGCTGGCCCGCTCGGCCAGCTGTTGCACCGCTTCGTGCTCGTTATCCGCCAGCAGGCGCTGTAGCTCGGGCAACTGGGCGAAAGCCTGCCGCAGCCGGGTGAGATCGCGCGGGCGGGCCGAGCGCAGGGCGAGGCGCGCCAGCACCCGCTCCACATCGCCAACCTGACGTAGCAGACCACCCAACTCGTCATAGAGGTTCTGCTCGATGAGCTCCTTGATGGTGCTCTGGCGACCTTTGAGGATCACCCGATCGCGGATCGGCTGGTGGATCCAGCGCTTGAGCAGCCGGCTGCCCATCGGCGTGGCGGTGCAATCGAGCACGGCGGAGAGGGTGTTGTCGTGACCACCTGCGAGATTCTGGGTCAGTTCCAGATTGCGGCGGGTGGCGGCATCCATGATGACCGCGTGATCCGGCTGCTCGAGGCGCACGTTGCGGATGTGGGGCAGGGCGGTGCGCTGGGTGTCCTTGACGTACTGCATCAGGCAGCCTGCGGCGCACAGGGCGGTCTCGCTCTTGTCGACGCCAAAGCCCACCAGATCCTGGGTGCCGAACTGTTGGCAGAGCAGCTTGCGAGCGGTGCCCAGCTCAAACTCCCACTCCGGGCGGCGACGCAGGCCGCGGCGACCCTCTATATGGTGCAGGAATTCGAACGATTCGGGATAGAGCAGCTCGGCCGGATTGGTGCGCTGCAGCTCCGCCAGCAGGGTCTCTTCTTTCTCGAACTGGTTGATGAAGAAGCGGCCGGAGCCGATGTCCATGGTGCCATAGCCGAAGCGGCGGCCATCGTGATAGACGGCGGCGATCAGGTTGTCCTGCCGCTCGCTGAGCAAAGCCTCGTCGGAGACGGTACCCGGGGTGATGATGCGAATGACCTTGCGCTCCACCGGCCCCTTGCTGGTGGCGGGATCCCCCACCTGTTCGCAGATGGCGGCAGATTCGCCGAGCTGCACCAGCTTGGCCAGATACCCTTCGATAGCGTGATAGGGCACACCCGCCATTGGGATGGGGCTGCCAGCCGACTGGCCGCGCTTGGTCAGGGAGATATCGAGCAGTTGGGAGGCCTTGCGGGCATCGTCATAGAACAGCTCGTAGAAGTCGCCCATCCGGTAGAACAGCAGGATCTCCGGGTTCTCGGCCTTGAGGCCAAGGTACTGCTGCATCATGGGCGTGTGGGCGCTCAGATTGGCGCCGGGAGCGGAGCTTGTGGCGCCGCTGGCTTGGTGTTGTGCGGTCATGTTCTGTTCCAGAAGGGGCCTCTGCGGGCCAGTGTCTGCGGTGATGAGCCTTGAGCTTGATGGCGCCATTCTACACATAAGCGCCGCGCCGGGGGAGCGGGTGTTCCGGGCGCGGTTGTTCTGCACTATTGAAGGCATGACACCGATGCGGCACCTCACATTGCGGCAGGCAAGGGCGGTCTGCCGTGGTTGCGGGCGGCGCTAGCGGGATCGCATAATGTGCCCCTTGAGCGGATCAGAAGGAGTCGTGATGAAACTGGATGCAGAGATAGAGCACCTTGCCATCGAGTTGGGACGGGCCCTCGGTCAGCGGGGCTGGCTGGCGGCGACCGCCGAATCCTGTACCGGCGGCGGGGTGGCCAGCGCCATCACCGACATCGCGGGCAGCTCCGGCTGGTTCGATCGCGGATTTGTCACCTACACCAACGAGGCCAAGCAGCAGATGTTGGGGGTGAGCAGCGATAGCCTTGAACAGCACGGTGCGGTGAGCGAAGCCGTGGTGCTGGAGATGGCCCGCGGCGCGCTGGCCCACTCGTCTGCCTCCATCAGCGTTGCTATCAGTGGTATCGCCGGCCCCGGCGGCGCCACCGAAGGCAAGCCGGTCGGCACCGTCTGGTTCGCCTGGGCCGACCGCAATGGCCGTCACCACTCCCTGCTCGCCCGCTTCGACGGGGATCGCCGACAGGTACGCCAGCAGGCGGTGAGACAGGCCTTGTCGGGTCTGTTGGCTCTGCTTAGATAAATTGGGCTTGATACTGTATGAATAGACAGTATACTTAGCCCAACTTCACTTCTTACTCACGATTTCCAGCGGAGATTGGCATGGATCAGAACAAACAGAAGGCACTGGCGGCTGCGCTGGGTCAGATTGAAAAGCAGTTCGGCAAAGGTTCCATCATGCGTCTGGGCGACAGCAAGACCATGGATATCGAAGCCATCTCCACCGGCTCCCTCTCGCTGGACGTGGCGCTGGGTATTGGTGGTCTGCCGTGCGGTCGTATCGTCGAGATCTACGGCCCGGAATCTTCCGGTAAAACCACCCTCACCCTGCAGGTGATCGCCGAAGCCCAGAAGAAGGGCAAGACCTGTGCCTTCGTCGATGCGGAGCACGCGCTGGATCCCATCTATGCCGCCAAGCTGGGCGTCAACGTCGACGACCTGCTTATCTCCCAGCCGGATACCGGTGAACAGGCGCTGGAGATCTGCGACATGCTGGTGCGCTCCAACGCCGTTGACGTCATCATCGTCGACTCCGTGGCGGCCCTGACGCCGAAAGCGGAAATCGAAGGCGAAATGGGGGATTCCCACGTTGGCCTGCAGGCCCGTCTGATGTCCCAGGCGCTGCGCAAGCTGACCGCCAACATCAAGAACGCCAACTGCCTGTGCATCTTCATCAACCAGATCCGGATGAAGATCGGCGTCATGTTCGGTAGCCCGGAGACCACTACCGGTGGTAACGCGCTCAAGTTCTACGCCTCCGTGCGTCTGGATATCCGTCGTATCGGCGCCATCAAGGAAGGCGACGAAGTGGTCGGTAACGAGACTCGCGTCAAAGTGGTCAAGAACAAAGTTGCCCCGCCCTTCAAGCAGGCTGAATTCCAGATCTTCTACGGCGCCGGTATCTCCAAAGAGGGTGAGCTGGTGGATCTCGGTGTCAAGCACAAGCTGATCGACAAGGCCGGTGCCTGGTACAGCTACAACGGCGAGAAGATCGGTCAGGGCAAGGCCAACGTCATGAAGCTGTTCGCCGAGAACAAGGTGATGGCTGGCGAAGTGGAAGCCCGCCTGCGCGAGCTGCTGCTCTCCGGTGCCGTGCCAGTCGATGACAAGGCTGCACCGGTTGAGGCAGACGAGTTCGATGCCGAAAGCGAACAAGAGTTCGAATAAGGAACAAAGGAAGGCCGGGTAGATACCCGGCCTTGTTATTTATGATGGTTGATGAATCTGCTGACAAACCTGTCGAACTCACCTTTGAAGAACAACTGGCTACGGCCCGAGGCTATGCCATGCGCAGTCTGGCCCGTCGCGAGAGTGCCGAGTCGGAGCTGGCCAACCGGCTGCGCCAGCAGGGTTTCAATGCAGAGGTGATCGAGGCGGTGGTCGACTACTGCCGCGGTTACAACTGGGTCAATGATGAACGTTACGGTGGCATGGCAGTGCGGGCCGGTGCCGCCAAGGGACATGGCCCCATCAAGATCCGCTTCGATCTGCGCCGCAAGGGGCTCGATGATATGCAGATTGATGCCGCATTCGATCAGCCGGAGCTGGACTGGTTCGAACTGGCGTTTGCCCTGCTCGAACGGCGCGCCCGGGTGGCCGATCTGGCGGATTTCAAGCTGCGGATGAAGTGGCTCAAGTATCTGCTGGGGCGCGGCTTTACCCAGGATCAGGCACGTTACGCTATCTCTGCCCTGCAGGAGCAGGAAGAGTAACGCCACTGCGTGGCAAACGTCGTTTCACCTCTCCTGGTGGCAGGTTTTTCCTGCCGGCTCAGTAGGTTGCGAGCGGAATTCCGAAAAAGCCGCCTTTTGTTTATCTCATCCCTCTTTATGCGCTGCTTTTTTGCCTCTCGACAGTGGAAAAAGCCACTGTAGGCGGTGCCGCTCTTTTCTGGCCCATTTATGTGCGCTTTTTCGCCCGTGGCGGCCCTGTCCGTTTTACTTTACCCCGCAGAAAACTTACATTAATGCGGTTAAAAGTCCGTATTCGAATCAAGCAGGATTTTCCATGTATATGTCCACGTCAGAGATTCGCGCTGCGTTTCTCGAGTATTTCCGTTCCCAGGGGCACCAGGTTGTCTCCTCCAGCTCGCTGGTACCGCATAACGACCCGACCCTGTTGTTTACCAACGCGGGTATGAACCAGTTCAAGGACGTGTTCCTTGGCGCAGACAAGCGTGCCTACAATCGTGCTACGACTTCCCAGCGTTGCGTGCGTGCCGGTGGTAAGCACAACGATCTGGAAAACGTCGGCTATACCGCTCGTCACCACACCTTCTTCGAAATGCTGGGCAACTTCAGCTTCGGTGACTACTTCAAACAGGATGCCATCAAGTTTGCATGGGGCTTCCTGACCGAGGTGCTGCAGCTGCCGAAAGATCGCCTGCTGGTGACCGTCTACGCGACTGATGATGAAGCTTTCGATATCTGGGAAAAAGAGGTCGGTGTCCCGGCCGATCGCATCGTGCGCATCGGTGACAACAAGGGGGCACCTTACGCCTCCGACAACTTCTGGGCGATGGGCGATACCGGCCCGTGCGGTCCCTGCACTGAGATCTTCTATGACCATGGCGATCACATCTGGGGTGGCCGTCCCGGCTCACCGGAAGAGGATGGTGACCGTTTCATCGAGATCTGGAACGTGGTCTTCATGCAGTTCAACCGTCAGGCTGACGGCACCATGGAGCCGCTGCCGCGTCCGTCCGTGGATACCGGCATGGGTCTGGAGCGTATCTCCGCCATCATGCAGGGTGTCCACTCCAACTATGAAATCGACATCTTCCAGGCGCTGATCAAGAAAGCGGCCGAGATTGTCGGCACCACCGATCTGAGCAACCAGTCCCTGCGCGTCATCGCTGACCACATCCGCTCCTGCGCCTTCCTGGTGGCAGATGGCGTGATGCCGTCCAACGAAGGTCGTGGCTATGTGCTGCGTCGCATCATCCGCCGCGCCGTGCGTCACGGTCGCAAGCTGGGCGCGACCGATGTCTTCTTCTACAAACTGGCTGCCGAGCTGGCAGTGCAGATGAAGGATGTCGCTGCCGAGCTGATCGCCCAGCTGCCGCTGGTCGAGCGCGTGCTGCGCATCGAAGAGGAGCAGTTCGTCCGCACTCTGGATCGCGGTCTGCTGCTGCTGGAAGACGCTCTGGCCAACCTGGGTGATGCCAAGGTTATTCCGGGTGAGGTGGTGTTCAAGCTGTATGACACTTACGGCTTCCCAGCCGACCTGACTGCCGACGTGGTGCGCGAGCGCGAGATCGGCATCGACGAAGAGGGCTTCAAGGCCGAGATGGAGAAGCAGCGTGCTCGTGCCAAAGAGGCCTCCAGCTTCGGCGTGAACTACAACGAGATGCTCAAGCTCGACTTCGAGACCCCCTTCACCGGTTACAAGACTCTGACCGAGCGTACCCGCGTGGTCGGTATCTACAAGGGTGTGGAAGAGGTGAGCGGTCTTATCGCCGGTGACGAAGCGGTCATCGTGCTGGAAGAGACCCCCTTCTACGCCGAGTCTGGCGGCCAGATCGGCGACAGCGGTACCTTGAAAGTGGACGACGGCATCTTTGCCGTGACCGACACCCTGAAAGCGGGCAAGGCGATCATCCACAAGGGTTACATGGAGTTGGGCACCCTGGAGAAAGGGGCCGAGGTCGAGGCCGTGGTAGACGCTGACCGTCGTCAGGCCATCGCCCTGAACCACTCCGTGACTCACCTGCTGCACGCAGCCCTGCGTCAGGCACTGGGCGAGCATGTCACCCAGAAAGGTTCTCTGGTTGGGGCCGAGCGCATGCGCTTTGACTTCTCCCACTTCGAGGGACTGACCATGGCGACCATTCGCCGGGTCGAGGAGCTGGTAAACAACCAGATCCGCGCCAACCATGAAATCACCACCCAGCTGATGGATCTGGAAGCGGCCAAGTCCGCCGGTGCCATGGCGCTGTTTGGTGAAAAATATGAAGACGACGTGCGTGTCGTGCGCATGGGCGACTACTCCACCGAACTGTGCGGCGGTACTCACGCCAAGCGCACCGGTGATATCGGCTTCTTCAAGATCATCGCCGAGAGCGGCATCGCTGCTGGCGTGCGCCGTATCGAAGCGGTGACCGGCAAAGCGGCCATCGACTTCATGCATCAGGTTGGCGAGCAGATCGAAGAGGCTGCTGCACTGGTGAAAGGTGATCAGTTCTGCATCGCCGACAAGGTTCGCCAGATGCTGGACAAGGCCAAGATGATGGAGCGCGAGCTGGAGCAGCTCAAGGCCAAGCTGGCCGCTCAGGCCGGTAACGACCTGCTGGGCCAGGTAATCGAGATCAACGGTCAGAAGGTGCTGGTTGCAGCGCTGGAAGGGGCCGATCCGAAATCCCTGCGCGGCATGCTGGACGAGCTGAAGAACCAGATGAAGTCCGGTGTCGTGCTGCTGGCCACCTGTGCCGATGGCAAGGTCAACCTGATCGCCGGCGTCACCAACGACCTGACCGGCAAGGTCAAGGCCGGTGAACTGGTCAATCTGGTTGCCCAGCAGGTGGGTGGCAAGGGCGGTGGCCGTCCGGACATGGCACAGGCGGGTGGTACCCAGCCTGAGGCGGTGCCGGCAGCGCTGCAATCCGTTCACTCCTGGCTGGAAGAGCGCCTGTAATCGGGCGAGGTGATCTGTGGCACTCTATGTACAGAAGTACGGCGGCACCTCGGTTGGCACACTGGAGCGGATCGAGGCGGTAGCTGAGCGGGTCGAGCAGACCCGCGCCCAGGGACACGACGTGGTGGTGGTTGTCTCCGCCATGTCGGGCGAAACCAACCGGCTGCTGGGCATGGCCCAGCAGCTGGATCCTGATGCCAACCGGCGGGAGATGGATGTACTGGTCTCCACCGGTGAGCAGGTCACCATAGCGCTGCTGGCGATCGCGTTGAACAAACGCGGTTGCCCGGCGGTCTCAATGACCGGTGATCAGGTACGGATTCACACCGATTCCGCCTATGGCAAGGCGCGCATCACCCACATCGACACCGAGCTGGTTCATGCTGAACTGGCTGCGGGCAAGGTGGTGGTGATCGCCGGTTTCCAGGGCCGTGACGAGCATAACGCCATCACGACGCTGGGCCGCGGCGGTTCGGATACCACGGCGGTTGCTGTAGCGGCGGCCATCAAGGCCGATGAGTGCCAGATCTTTACCGATGTGGATGGGGTATACACCACGGATCCGCGCATCGAGCCCAAGGCGCGTCGTCTTGACACCATCACCTTCGAGGAGATGCTGGAGATGGCCAGTCTCGGCGCCAAGGTGTTGCAGATCCGCTCGGTGGAGTTTGCGGGCAAGTACCGCGTCCCGCTGCGGGTGCTGTCGAGCTTTATCGATGGAGAGGGAACCTTAATCACATATGGAGGTGATAGGATGGAAGCTCCCCTGGTATCCGGGATCGCTTTTAACCGCAACGAGGCCAGCCTGACCATTCTGGGCGTGCCGGACAGACCAACCGTTGCCGCGCAGATCCTGAATCCGATCAGCGACGCCAACATTGATGTCGACATGATTGTGCAGAACACCCTGGGAGATGGCACCGCCGACTTCACCTTCACGGTGAATCGTGATGACTATCGCCGCGCCCGGGCACTGCTGGAGGAGACCGCCACCGAACTTGGCGCCTCCTGCGTGCAGGGAAATGGCGAAATTGCCAAGGTTTCCATTGTCGGTGTCGGCATGTGGAACCATCCCGGTGTTGCGCGCACCATGTTCAAGGTATTGGGCGAGGAGGGGATCAACATGCAGTTGATCTCGACCTCTGAAATCAAAATCTCTGTGGTGATTGACGAGAAGTATCTGGAGCTGGCGGTGCGAGCCCTGCACGCGGCTTTCGGGTTGGATCAGGCACCGCAAGAGCAGCCCTTGGGCTAACAATCTCTGATTGATTTAGTTTCAACCATTTACCATATCGGTATCTTTGTTAGATAATGTCGCATATCGATATAAAAACAAAACAGGATACAGGAGCAAGCGAATGCTTATTTTGACTCGTCGTGTTGGGGAAACCCTGATGATTGGTGATGAAGTGACTGTCACCGTACTGGGCGTTAAAGGCAACCAGGTCCGTATCGGTGTTAACGCGCCGAAAGAGGTCTCCGTACACCGCGAAGAGATCTACCAGCGCATCCAGGCCGAGAAAGTTCCGGGCCAACCGGGCTTCTAAGCCACTTTCATAGCTGTGACAAGGCGACACCTCATGTGTCGCCTTTTGTTTTTTCCGGCCCCCTGAAATTGCCCTGCAGGGCGCGAAACTGCGGGATAAGTGCCGATATTGTTTGAATATTCCACGCTTTGACCAAATGCTGAGCGAACACGCTTTTTTCTCCAAAAAAGTGTTTGACTAAAAATCCCTGTGAAGTATTATCAGCCCCGCAAACGGAGAGGTGGCCGAGAGGCTGAAGGCGCTCCCCTGCTAAGGGAGTATGCGGCTTATACCCGCATCGGGGGTTCGAATCCCCCCTTCTCCGCCATTTGCGCCCGTAGCTCAGCTGGATAGAGTACCTGGCTACGAACCAGGTGGTCAGAGGTTCGAATCCTCTCGGGCGCACCATATTACGACTCAAGCAAGAGTCATGTGTTGACCATCAGCAAGTCGACACTTTGGAAAAGGCTTACTGATAAGTAAGCTTTTTTTATCGTTTTAAAACAGGGCGCCCGTAGCTCAGCTGGATAGAGTACCTGGCTACGAACCAGGTGGTCAGAGGTTCGAATCCTCTCGGGCGCACCATTTAAAACGACACAACGATTTATGAGCGCCCGTAGCTCAGCTGGATAGAGTACCTGGCTACGAACCAGGTGGTCAGAGGTTCGAATCCTCTCGGGCGCACCATTTTTCAAGCAGTACACAAAAGTTTGTGAGCGCCCGTAGCTCAGCTGGATAGAGTACCTGGCTACGAACCAGGTGGTCAGAGGTTCGAATCCTCTCGGGCGCACCATATTTCAAGCAGTACCAAAAGTTTATGAGCGCCCGTAGCTCAGCTGGATAGAGTACCTGGCTACGAACCAGGTGGTCAGAGGTTCGAATCCTCTCGGGCGCACCATATAGACAGCCTCGACTTCGGTCGGGGCTGTTTTTTTATGGGCGATATTTAGCTTTTGGTGCGGACCCCCGTGCGCTGTTGCGGGTGGATCGCCCGTTTACCTGGCTGTTCTTGTCCTCATTTCTTCCCCTTTCTGTGATTGCGCACAGTTCTTCTGAACGGTGCAACCCCTTGCCACCCTTTGCCTCATCTATAGGCGCCCTGTATACCTGCTGTTGCAACGGCAGATGCTGCGAAGATCACACTCAGGGTTCGCTCATCAACATCCTGCAAGGCCTGCTGAGGCGTTTTGCGGGCAATAAAAAAGGATGCCGCAGCATCCTTTTTTGTGAAGAGATCCACTCAGCTTTTCAACCATTTGCGAATGCGGTTGGCATCGCCGATAGGGGTGCGTTTGCCCACCGAGTTGAGTAGCACGATGGCAAGCTCGCGGCTGTCCGGTTTGGCGCGCATCACCAGACAGCGTCCTGCCTCGTCAGTGAAGCCGGTCTTGGAGAGGCGCACGTCCCAATCCGGGTTTTTCACCAGCGGGTTGGTGTTGTTGAACATCAGGCTGTAGGCGGGGGCGCTGAAGCGCATCTCCCGGTTCTCATCCTGAGTGAACTGACGGATCAGCGGCTGGCGATAGGCGGCGGCGGCCAGCTTGCCCAGATCCTGGGCGGTGGAAACGTTGCGGGTGGAGAGGCCGGTGGAGTCGTAGAAGTGGGTATTACGCATACCCAGCTGTCTGGCCTTGTTGTTCATGGCTCGCACGAAGGCGCTGCGACCGCCCGGATAGTGACGCGCCAGTGCCGAGGCCATCCGGTTTTCGGAGGACATCAGCGCCAGATGCAGGGCGTCGCGGCGGGTCACCTTGGTGCCCATGCGGATGCGGGAATGGGTGTGTTTGACCCGATCCAGATCGTTCTTGTCGACCGTGATGGTCTGGTTGAGATTCTGTTTGGCATCCAGCACCACCAGCGCTGTCATCAGCTTGGTGAGGGAGGCGATGGGACGCACCTTGGTGGCATTCTTCTGGTAGAGCGTCTTGCCCGTTTTTACATCCACGACCAGGGCGCTGCTCGAGCGTACTTCCAGTTTGGCAGGGTTGGGTGCCGCGCTGACCGCAGGCAATCCCAACATTCCCATCAACCCGACAACCAGCGCTGCTGCGCGAATCCGACACCACATACAACCGACTCCATTCCCATCCAAAAAAAGGCGCTAGATTCACTCATTTTTACCCCGGCTTTACAAGGGCCGAGCGGGACTATTTCTGCTATTTGCGCAAAATTGGCGATCAAAAAAGCCCTCTGGCGAGGGCTTTCGGGTCGGGCGTTGGGCTAGGGGTCAATCCCGCGGCTGCGCGGCCCTGCGTTTGCTGATCCAGCGCCAGACCAGTGCCACCATGCCACCCACCAGCAGGGCCACCGGCAGATAGATGATGATGTTGAAGAACTGGGTCTGGTATTCGGCGGCCAGCTTGGTGTGGCTCAGGTAGTAGCCAAACCCGACCAGCGGGCAGATCCACATGATGGAGCTGATCAGATTGACGATGAGAAAGCGCCCCTGGGGCAGCTCGGTGGCACCCACGATATAGGGGTAAGCGGTGCGCACGAAGGCGATATAGCGCGCGGTGATCAGGGTGATGATCCCGTACTTGTCCAGCAGGTGGTAGACCTTCTGCTGGTGTCGCTCTTCCACGTGGGACATCAGCCGATGGTAGAGCTGGGTGTGGCCGAGAAAGCGCCCCTGCATGTAACCGAGCCAGGTGCCGACAAAGGTGGCCATGATCAACAGCGGGATCACCCCGAGAGACAACACATCCTGATAGATGAGTACGCCGGTGAGGATCAGCAGGCTGTCACCGGGCAGAAAGGCGGTAGGGATGAATCCGTTTTCCAGTACCAGAAACGTCAGAATCACACCACAGATCATGAAGGCCATCTTGGGATCGGAAAGTGTGTTCAGATCGTGATTCATAAAGGCGTGAGCCAGTTGGTAAAACTGCTCCATACTTGCAAACTCCGCAGGTTAGCTGGGTTGATCGGTCAAGGGCATGGCTAGCACCTTGTCGATGCGCAGGCCATCCATGTCAACAATTTCCAGTTGCCACTGTTCCAGTGTCACCAGGTCTCCGGTTTGTGGAACACGACCAAGGAGCAGCATGATAAGCCCTCCGAGGGTGTGATAGTGATGTTTTTCTTCTTCAGGCAGACGAACCAGCTCCAGACAATCCTTCAACTCTGGCAGCGGGATCAGGCCATCGAGCAGCCAGCTGCCGTCGGCGCGCCGGAATGCCCAGTTGTCCTCGCCATCCTCCTGCTGGAAATCCCCCGCCAGTGCCTCCAGCAGATCCTGCTGGGTGACCAGCCCCTGCAGCTCGCCATATTCGTCAACCACCAGCGCCATCTGTTCGCTGTGGGTGCGGAAGTGGTTGAGCAGCTCGACGCCGTTGAGGGTTTCGGGCAGCAGGCTGCCCTCCTGGGTCAGGGCAGCCAGATCGATGGGCTCCCCCTTGATATAGGCGTGCAGCACCTTGCTGACATTGATGATACCCACCAATTCTGACAGGTTGCCGTCGCAGACCGGAAAATAGCTGTGGCGATACTCCACCAGCCGCTGCAGGTTGGTCTCCAGCGGCAGCGCAAGATCCAGATAGCGGATATCGCTGCGCGGCACCATCAGGGAGGAGAGGCTGCGCTCGTCGAGACGGAAGACGTTGCGCAGCATGGTGTGCTCATGATCCTCGATTACCCCGGCTTCCGAGCCTTCCACCAGCATGGCGTGGATCTCCTCCTCGGTAACGTTGGCGCTGCCGTTCTGGTTGACCCGCAGCAGCCGCAGGCTGGCATTGGTGGAGGCCGACAGCAGCCAGACGAAGGGGCGTGTCAGGGTGGCGAGCCAGTGCATGGGGCGGGCCACCAGACAGGCGATGCGCTCGGCATTGAGCTGGCCCAGCCGCTTGGGCACCAGCTCCCCCACCACGATGGAGAGGTAAGTAACCACCACCACCACTATGATGGTGGCGATCAGGCCACTGCTCTTGGCCGGGAGCCCCCACTCCTGCAACCAGAGGGAGAAGGGCTGGGCCAGCAGGGATTCGCCGTAGATACCGTTGAGCAGACCTATGCTGGTGATGCCTATCTGGACGGCAGAGAGAAAATGGGTCGGGTCTTCGCCCAGTTTGAGGGCAATGGCGGCGGAGCGGTTGCCTTCAGAGGCAAGCTTGCCGAGGCGAGCCTTGCGTGCGGTGACGATGGCGATTTCTGACATGGCGAAGACGCCATTAAGCAAAATCAATCCCAGCAGGATCAATATTTCCATACAGCAACAGCACTCCTTGAGTGGATAAGATCGCTGGCAGTGTAATGAATTTGGCGGCGATGCGCTTGTGAAAGCGGGTGATCCGGCTCGCTAATTTGATGACAGCGCTCTGGGATGGCTGGAAAAGATGGCTGGAAAAGGGAAGGATGACCCCGCCAAATGGTGTCATGGACAAAGCGGGAGATTGGCGAAGTGGCATGGCAGGATGGAAAAGGGCGGGAAGTCCCGCCCTTTCTCATCTCAGTTCAGAAACGCCTTATCAGAACTGCTGGAACCAGCGCTGGATCTGGGCCGGATCCTTGCTCTGGGTCAGGGAGAGCATCAGCAGCACCCGCGCTTTCTGCGGGTTGAGAGTGCCGGAGGCCACGAAGCCGTACTTGGCATCATCGATCTCGGCATCCAGGGTGGTGGCGCCGGTCGGCACGCGGGCGGAGCGCACGACGCGGATGCCATCCTTGCTCGCCTTGGCCAGGGTATCGAACAGGGTGTGGTAGAGGTTGCCGTTGCCCACCCCGGCGCTGACGATGCCGTCGAACTTGGCATCCACCATCGCCTTGGCCGGCAAGTCGGTGGCGTTGGCGTAGCTGTAGACGATGCCCACTTGCGGCAGCTTGTCGAGCTTGCTCACGTCAAACGGGGTCTTGCTGGTGTGCAGACGGGCCGGGCTGCGCTGATAGTCGATCTTGCCGTTGTGGATGTAACCGAGCGGGCCGAAGTTGGGGGAGGCGAAGGTTTGCACCCCGGTGGTGTTGGTCTTGGTGACGTCGCGGGCATCGAGCACGGTGTCGTTCATCGCCACCATCACGCCACGACCCTTGGAGGCGGGGTCGGAGGCGGTCACCACGGCGTTGTAGAGGTTGAGCGGGCCATCGGCACTCATGGCGGTGGAGGGGCGCATGGCGCCAACCAGTACCACCGGTTTGTCGCTCTTGACGGTCAGATTGAGGAAGTAGGCGGTCTCTTCCATGGTGTCGGTGCCGTGGGTAATGACGATGCCATCCACGTCATCCTTGGCCAGCAGCTCGTTGACCCGCTTGGCCAGCTTGAGCCACACCTCGTCGTTCATGTCCTGCGAGCCGATCTTCACCACCTGCTCACCCTGCACATCGGCCACGTTCTTCATCTCGGGCACGGCGGCGATCAGGGTTTCGATGGCCACCTTGCCTGCCTCGTAGTTGGACTGGGTAGCCGACTGGCCAGCTCCGGCAATGGTGCCGCCGGTGGCCAGAATATGGACATTGGGCAGCGCCATCGCCATGGGGGAGAGGGTCAGGCCAACGACGGCGGCGAGCAGGGTCTTGCGGATCGGTAGGGTCATGCTGCAAATCCTTATGGTTGGAATAATCGCAGCAAGTTTGCCCGTTTAATAAACCCGGTCTGTGATAAAACTCACCAAAAGACAGGTGAGTACAGATTTTTAACCTGTTTTATACCTCTATGGAGATAATTTAACTCGCAGAGAAACCCTTGGCTTCGATCAGGGCGATCAGCTCGGCCTTGCTCAACTCGCTCTCGATGACGGCCTTGCTGCTGGCGAAATCGACGGTTGCGGTGGTGACAGCAGGCTGGGTCAGCAGCGCTTTTTGCAGACTGGCGGCGCAGCCACCGCAGGACATGCCGGACACGGTGAGTTCGATGGTCATGGGATATCTCCTCTGTTGATGAGCGCCAGCCTAAAGCTGCCGCCTCCGGCAAGGTCAAGCAGTCAGTACATCAACCCTAGGTAGTTCATCAGAGTTGCCCCGAGGCTGGTAGTGACCAGCGAACCGAGGGTGGTGGTGGCGATGATGTTTGCGGCCAGCACGCTGTCGCCCCCCATGGCGCGGGTCATCACATAGCTGGCGGCGGCAGTCGGGGTGGCGCTGATGAGAAACAGAATACCCAGCTCCAGATGGCTGAAGCCGAGCAGAGCAGCCCCCAGAGTGAACGCAGCCGGAATGAGGCAGAGCCGCATGATACTGGCCCACCCGGCAATGGCTGCGCCACCGCGCAGGGCGTCGAGGCTGAGAGAGGCGCCGGTGCAGAGCAGCGCCAGCGGCAACGTCATGTTGGCGAAGTAGCTGCCGGTGGTGAGCAGCAGTTGCGGCATCTTGATACCGAACAGGGTAAAGGGCAGCGCCGCCACAATGGCGATGATCAGGGGATTCTTGATGATGCCGAGCAGAATGGGGCGGATACCGGTGGCGCCGCCGAGACTGCGGGTGAGGGTGATCACTGCGAGAATGTTGTAGAGCACGGTCACCGCGCCGACATAGAAGGCCGCCGCCCCCAACCCCTCGTGGCCGTAGGCGTTCTGCACATAGGCGAGCCCGATAATGGCGCTGTTGCCGCGAAAGCTACCTTGCACGAAGATGCCGCGCAGTCGCTGCTCCCCGATAAAACGTCCGGCCAGCAGTTCCAGCACCAGATAGCTGATAACGGTGGCGAGCAGGCCATAGCCGATAAACCAGAGGCTCGGCATGGTGGCGAAGTTGGTACCCAGAATACTGAGAAAGAGCAGGGCGGGCAGGGTGACCTGAAATACCAGTCGCGAGGCGGATTCGGTAAAGGGATCCGGCAGCAGCCCCAGCCGCTTGAGCAAGATGCCGAGCAGCAGCACCACGCAGATGGGGCCTGTGATGGAGAGGGAGAAGAGCAGACTGGCCAGCAGATCCATGATGGGCATCCTGTGCTGTGCCCACACACCCTGACGGCGGGGCAAAAAGGGCATTCTAACGCCATGGGCTTGTATTCACAGGGGTTAATCACAACAATGTGGGCAATTCCACCGCCTAGCCTCCTGTGAGCCAATTCATGGACAAGAAACTGACCATCCTCGATATCGCCAGACTGAGTGGCGTCGGCAAGTCGACCGTCTCCCGGGTGCTCAACCAGGATCCCAAGGTGAAGCAGGAGACCCGCGAGCGGGTAGAGCAGATCATCGCCGAGCACGGCTTCGTGCCGAGCAAGTCGGCGCGGGCCATGCGCAGCCAAAGCCAGCAGGTGGTGGGGATCATCGTTTCGCGGCTCGACTCCAGCTCGGAAAACCAGGCGGTGCGCGGCATGCTGGAGACCCTCTACCAGCGTGGCTACGATGCCGTGCTGATGGAGAGCAAGTTCTCCCCCGCCAAGGTACAGGAGCATCTGGCGGTGCTGGAGCGGCGCGGGGTGGATGGCATTATCCTGTTCGCCTTCAATAACTTGGACTATGCCGCTATGGCGCCGCTGAAAGAGAAGCTGGTGCTGGTCGCTCGTGAATATCCCGGTTTCTCCTCGGTCTGCTTCGACGACGCCGGTGCGGTGCGCACCATGCTGGCGCAGCTGGCAAGCCGTGGTGTCCGCGATATCGCCTATCTGGGGGTGGATGCCTCGGACCTCACCACCGGCCAGCGCCGCCTCGATGCCTATCTCGCTTACTGCGCAGAGCAAGGGTTGCGCCCGTGCAGCGCCCTCGGCGATCTCAGCCTGCAGAGCGGCTACCGGCTGGCGGCCGAGCTGCTGACGCCCTCCACCCAGGCGTTGGTCTGCGCCAGCGACACCCTCGCCATCGGTGCGGCAAAATACCTGCAAGAACAAGGGCGTAGCGAGGTGCTGGTGACCGGCCTTGGCAACAACCCCATGCTCAGCTTCCTCTTCCCCAACGCCCTCAGTCTCGATCTGGGCTACAAGGGGGCGGGGGAGCAGGCGGCGCGTCAGCTGCTCGGTCAGATTGAGCAGGATCAGCCTCCGCTGGTGACTATCGCCCCCTGCCGAACCCTGTGAGCCCCATCACTTCAGACTGAACGAAAAGTGCGCTTTTTGTGACGCTGTCCACGAACTGGGAACGTTCCCATTTCGATCTGGCCAGATTGTCGGCATGCTGAATGGGAACGATACCAAAAACGCTCCGGCCGACAGACTGGCTCAAAAGGGCGATACAGACCACTATTCAATGGCGTCACAGAGGGAAGACCCATGTCCAAGATCAACGCACAGCAGCTTGCCACCCTGATCGACAAGATCGGCGGCAAGGAGAACATCGCCACCGTCAGCCACTGCCTGACCCGGTTGCGCTTCGTCCTGAACGATCCGGCCAAGGCCGACAGCAAGGCCATCGAAACCATTCCGGCAGTGAAGGGAAGCTTCACCCAGGGCGGTCAATTCCAGGTGGTGATCGGCAACGAGGTGGAGCAGTGGTACAAGGCGCTGACCGAGCAGCTCGGCGTCAGCGGTGGCAGCAAGGAGACCGCCAAGCAGGCGGCTCGCCAGAACATGAATCCGCTGGAGCGGGGCATCTCCCATCTGGCGGAGATCTTCGTACCGTTGCTGCCCGCCATCATCACCGGCGGTCTGATCCTGGGCTTTCGCAACGTCATCGGCGACATCAAGATGTTCGACGATGGCACTCATACCCTCACCGAGATCAGCCAGTTCTGGGCTCAGGTGCATGCCTTCCTCTGGCTGCTGGGCGAAGCGATTTTCCACTTCCTGCCGGTCGGCGTCTGCT
This sequence comes from Aeromonas sp. Lyrl_2, assembly GCF_051948815.1. Classification (NCBI taxonomy): domain Bacteria; kingdom Pseudomonadati; phylum Pseudomonadota; class Gammaproteobacteria; order Aeromonadales; family Aeromonadaceae; genus Aeromonas; species Aeromonas sp. Lyrl_2. The sequence goes on along the minus strand of NZ_JAYJLJ010000004.1, from coordinate 7,766 downwards.
GGTCTGCAGTGAAGAAGATGGGGGGCTCCGAGATCCTCGGTATCGTGCTCGGCATCACGCTGGTGTCGCCGCAGTTGATGAACGCCTACGGCATCGGCCAGCAGACTCCCGAGGTGTGGGACTTCGGTCTGTTCGTGATCCAGAAGGTGGGTTATCAGGCCCAGGTCATTCCGGCGCTGCTGGCGGGCGTGTTCCTCGCCTGGGTAGAGACCAACCTCAAGCGGATCATTCCGGCCTATCTCTATCTGGTGATTGTGCCGTTCGTTTCGCTGCTGCTGGCGGTGATCGTGGCTCACGCCTTTATCGGCCCGTTCGGCCGCTGGATTGGTGAGGGCGTCGGCTTCGCTGCCAAGGCCGCCATGACCGGCTCCTTCGCCCCTATCGGTGCTGCCCTGTTCGGTTTCCTCTATGCACCGCTGGTCATTACCGGTATCCACCACACCACCAACGCAGTGGATCTGCAGCTGATGCAGAGCATGGGGGGCACGCCAATCTGGCCGCTGATCGCCCTCTCCAACATCGCTCAGGCTTCTGCAGTCGTCGGCATCATTCTGATTAGCCGCAAGGAGAACGAGCGGGAGATCTCGGTACCTGCTGCCATATCCGCCTACCTCGGGGTGACCGAACCGGCCATGTACGGTATCAACCTCAAGTACAAGTTCCCCATGCTGTGCGCCATGGTGGGCTCCAGCCTTGCGGCCCTTATCTGCGGTTTCGCCGGGGTGATGGCCAACGGCATCGGGGTAGGCGGCCTGCCCGGCATCCTCTCCATCCAGCCGCAATACTGGGCGGTGTTTGCCATCGCCATGCTGGTCGCCATCGTGGTGCCGGTGGTGCTGACCCTGCTGGTCTACAAGCGCCAGCAAGCCGCAGGCAAGTTGGCCCAAGCCAGCGCCTGACAATGATTATCAGGGCGACCCGCGGGTCGCCCTCTCCATTTCATATTCGAGACAAGAGAAAGACCCATGAGCCAAACACCCTGGTGGCAGAGTGCCGTGATTTACCAGATTTACCCCAAGAGCTTTCAGGATTCCGCTGCCCGTGGCACCGGCGACCTCAAGGGGATCATGGCCCGCCTCGACTATCTCAAAACCCTGGGGGTCGATGCCCTCTGGCTGACCCCTGTCTACGTATCCCCGCAGGTGGACAACGGCTACGACATTGCCGACTACCTTGCCATCGACCCCGCCTACGGCACCATGGCAGATTTCGAGGCGCTGCTGGCTGCCGCCCACGCGCGCGACATCCGCATCGTGATGGATATAGTAGTGAACCACACCTCCACCGAGCACGCCTGGTTCAAGTCGGCGCTGGGGGATAAAAACAGCCCCTACCGCGACTACTACATTTGGCGCGATCCGGTGGATGGCGGCGTGCCCAACAACTGGCAATCCAAGTTTGGCGGCAGCGCCTGGGAGCTGGATCCCGCTACCGGCCAGTACTACCTGCACCTGTTTGCCCGCGAGCAGGCGGATCTCAACTGGGAAAATCCGGCGGTGCGCGCCGAGGTGAAAAACATCATCCACTTCTGGGCCAAGAAGGGGGTGGACGGTTTCCGCCTCGACGTCATCAACCTTATCTCCAAGGATCAGGCGTTCCCCAACGACGAAATAGGCGATGGCCGCCGCTTCTACACCGACGGGCCGCGCATCCACGAATTCCTGCAGGATGTGAGCTGCGACGTGTTTGCTCCTGTCGGCGCCATGACGGTGGGGGAGATGTCCTCTACTTCGCTGGAGCACTGCCAGCGCTATGGCGCCCTCGATGGCTCCGAGCTCTCCATGGTGTTCAACTTCCACCATCTGAAGGTGGATTACCCCAACGGCGACAAGTGGACCAAGGCGCCGTTCGACTTCCTCGAACTCAAGCGCATCTTCAACCACTGGCAGAGCGGCATGCATGGCAAGGGGTGGTCGGCGCTGTTCTGGTGCAACCACGATCAGCCGCGCATCGTCTCCCGTTTTGGCGATGAGGGTGAGCATAGGGTCGTGGCCGCCAAGATGCTGGCCAGCACGCTGCACGGCCTGCAAGGCACCCCTTACATCTATCAGGGGGAGGAGATCGGCATGACCAACCCCGGCTATCAGCGCATCGATGACTATCAGGATGTAGAGAGCCGCAACATCTTCGCCATCAAGCAGGCGGAAGGGATGAGCGAGAGCGAGATCCTCGCGATTCTCGGCACCAAGTCCCGTGACAACTCGCGCACGCCGATGCAGTGGAGTGCCGCTCCCAACGCCGGTTTCACCAGCGGGACGCCCTGGCTCAAGCCTGCCGCCAACTACCCCGAGATCAATGCCGAGGCGGCGCTGGCCGACCAGAACTCGGTGTTCTGGCACTATCGGGATCTTATCGCCCTTCGCAAGGCGCACCCCATCTTCACTCTGGGGGATTATCAGGAGTTGCTGACCGGGCACCCGCAGATCTGGGCCTATGCCCGCCGTGCCAACGGTCAGACCCTGCTGGTGGTGAGCAACTTCTACGGTGAGCCGGTGGAGTTTGCCTTGCCTGCCGAGCTGCAAAGCGGGCAAGGTCGGCTGCTGCTCGGCAACTACCCCGATAGCCCGGCCCAACCGCAATCGGGTATGCTGCGCCCTTATGAATCCCTGATCTGGCTGATGGAGTAGGTAATGGAGAAGGTGGTGCGCGGTACCGAGTGGCAGAAGATGGTGGCGGGGAAGCCCTATGACGCGGCTGACCCCGAGCTCAAAGCAGCACGTGAGCGCTGCCGCAGGCTCTATCACACTTTCAACACCAGCTGGCAGGAGAAACCGGCGCGGGATGCTTTGCTTCATGAGCTGCTCGGTGGCCGCGGCCAGGAGTGCGCCATCAATCCGCCGTTCTTCTGCGACTATGGCGCCAATATCTTCGTCGGCGAGAACTTCTACGCCAACGTCAATTGCACCATCCTCGACGTCTGCGAGGTACATATCGGCGACAACGTGCTGCTGGCGCCCGGGGTGCAGATCTACACCGCCGCTCACCCGGTGGCGGTGGCGCCACGTATCAAGGGTGTCGAGTTCGGCAAGCCGGTGCGGATCGGTCACAACGTCTGGATTGGTGGCAGCGTCGTCATCTGTCCCGGCGTCACTATCGGTGACAACAGCGTCATCGGCGCAGGCTCGGTGGTGACCAAAGATGTGCCCGCCAATGTGGTGGCGGCTGGCAACCCTTGCAAGGTGCTTCGGCCGATGACGGCACAGGAGCTTGAAGGCGTCATCCAGCGGTGAACAGGGGCCATGAATGCTATTGCTATCTGATTGATAGAAAAGCGACTTTCAGATTGTTTTGCATTCAGTGCTTATGTTCGGGGCTGCTTGGCCGATACTGTTGAGTGCAGGAGGAACCCTATGGATATATCAAGTTCTGCAAATGCGTCGTTTGGTTCTGCTCTGATGACGGCCAGCCTGGCCAAGAAACAGCAGACCCAAGAGGGCGAAGCTGCGCTGAAGCTGCTGCAAAACGCAGCGCAATCAGCGCCGGTTGCACCGACATCGGCCAGCGCTTCTCTGGGAAGCAAGATCGATATTCGCGTCTGACCCTAATGAAAAAGCCCCCATCTCGCGATGGGGGCTTTTTTATCTCTGCGATTTTGGGGTCAGACCGGGAAAGGTGCCGGCGCCTCGAAGGTCATCCGCTCGCCGCTGCGGGGGTGGCTGATGGTCAGGCTGGCCGCATGCAGATAAAGGTGCGGTGCCGCCGCCAGCGCATCCGGGTTGGCGTAGAGGTTATCGCCGAGGATGGGGTGACCCAGCTCCAGCATATGAACCCGCAGCTGATGGGAGCGACCGGTAATCGGGGTCAGCTTGATCAGGCTGTTGCCGTTCTCCACCTTCAGCTTCTGCCACAGGGTCAGGGCATGACGCCCCTCCTCATGGTCAACTTTTTGTTTCGGCCGGTTGGGCCAGTCGACGCAAAGCGGCAGGTCCACTTCACCCGCATCCTGTTCCGGTTCACCCCACACCCAGGCGAGGTAGTGCTTCTCGGTCTCCCGTTCGCGGAATTGCCGGCTCAGCTCCCGGTGGGAGTTGGGATTGAGCGGGATCACCAGCACGCCGGTGGTCGCCATGTCGAGGCGATGGGCGGCTGCCGCCTTGGGGTGCTGCTGCTTGACCCGATGCAGCACGCTGTCTTCGTTCTCGGGGCCGCGCCCGGGGACGCTCAGCAGGCCAGTGGGCTTGTTGACCACCATGATGTCCTTGTCCTTGAACAGGATATCGAGCCAGGGTTCCAGGGGCGGTGAGTATACAAACATAGCGTCTCGCATCTTTGGTCAAAGCGGGGGCAAGCCCCCATCAGTTATGGGTTACCACGATAAAAAGTGCATGGCAGCCAACTTGCGTTGGGTTTGGCCATTTCACCGTTTTATCAGTTATGGGTCACCACAATAAAGCGGATGGCATCCAGCTTGAGCTGGGTCTGGTCGATCAGGTGGTGCAATTCTGCCTGCAGATTGCGCAGATATTCCAGCTCGCTGTCGCGCACGTTCGGGTTGACCGCCTTGAGCGCCTCCAGACGATCGAGATCCTGCTGCAGGGTCTGCGCCATCTGGGCGCGGGCCTTGTCGACAATCCCGGCCTTCAGCTCTTCGGCAATCGCCTGACCCTGGCCGATCAGACCATGGATCACCGGCTGGGACGCAGTCACCAGCTTGCTGCCGAGGTGGCGGTTGACCGGCGTCAGCTGGCGGTTGAACGCATCGAACGCCACCTTCTCGCCGAGATTGTTGCCGTTCTTGTCCATCAGCAGGCGGATCGGTGTCGGCGGCATGAAGCGGTAGAGCTGGGGATGAGCCGCAGACTCGGCGACGAAGATCAGCTCCAGCAGGATGGAACCGACCGGCAGCGCCTTGTTCTTGAGCAGAGCCACCGAGGTGGCACCGATCTCGGAGCCGAGGATCAGGTCGATACCGCCGCGCATCATGGGGTGATCCCAGGAGAGGAACGACATATCGTCCCGCGACAGGGCTGTGGTGCGATCAAAGGTGATGGTCATGCCGTCTTGCGGCAGGCCCGGGAAGCTGGGCACCAGCATGTGATCGCCAGGCATCAGCACCAGCGCATTCTCGCCGCGATCGTCCTGATTGACGCCGATCTCGTCGAACATCTTGAGGGCGAAGGAGATCATGCCGGTGTCGTCATCTTCGGCAGCCAGCTTCTCGACCAGCTGCTTGGCAGCTTCGCCACCGCTGGAGTGGATCTCCAGCAGACGATCGCGGCCCTGTTCCAGCTTGGCCTTGAGCGGCTCGTGCAACTCGCGGGTGCGGGTCAGCAGTGCTTCGAGGGTCGCCTGATCACCGGTATTGGCAGCCAGCAGCTCGAACAGCTCGTCACGCACGGCTTCAAATACCGGGCGGGCGGTCGGGCAGGTCTGCTCGAACGCATCGAGGCCATCGTGATACCAGAGCTGCAAGGCGCGCTGGGAGGTGCCCTCCAGATAGGGAACGTGGATTTCGACGGTGTTCTGCTGACCGATGCGATCGAGACGGCCGATCCGCTGCTCCAGCAGATCCGGGTTAAGAGGCAGATCGAACAGCACCAGATGGCTGGCAAACTGGAAGTTGCGACCTTCGGAGCCGATCTCGGAGCAGAGCAGCACCTGGGCGCCGCCCTCAGCTTGAGCGAAATAGGCTGAGGCCTTGTCCCGCTCGAGGATGGACATCCCCTCGTGGAAGACGGCGGCGCGGATCCCCTCGCGGGTGCGCACGGCCTCTTCCAGCGCGATGGCGGTGGCCGCTTCGGAGCAGATCACCAGCACCTTTTGCTGACGGGCAGAGGTCAGCAGCTCCAGCAGCCAGTCAACGCGCGGGTCAAACTGGGTCCAGCTGGCGCTGTCGCCTTCAAATTGCTGGAAGATCTTCTCGGGGTAGAGGTAGCGCAGGGCGCGGGTCTGCAGATCGCCGCCATTGCCACCCATCATGCCCATCACCTTGATGGCGGTCTTGTACTGCTCCGGCAGCGGCATGGGGTAGACGTTGAGATGACGCTCGGGGAAGCCCTGAATGTTGGCGCGGCTGTTGCGGAACAGGACGCGACCGGTGCCGTGCTGATCCAGCAGCTTGGCGACCGCCTGTTGACGGGCGGCGGCATCGCCGAGATCCAGACCGGTCAGTTGATCAGCCAGGATGGCTTTGGCGTTTTCGCTCAGGGTCTCGCCATCCAGCAGCTCTTGCGCGGCGCTGGCGACCTGACCATAGGCCTGCTCCTCGGCGAGGAAGGCGTCGTAGTCGTAGAAACGCTCGGGGTCGAGCAGGCGCAGACGGGCAAAGTGGCTCTGGTGGCCCAGCTGATCCGGGGTGGCGGTCAGGAGCAGCACGCCCGGCACCTGTTCGGCCAGCGCTTCCACCATTTCATAGGCTCTGCTCGGCGCCTCTTCGCTCCACTCCAGATGGTGTGCTTCATCGACAACCAGCAGATCCCACTCGGCTTCCAGTACCTGCTCGAAGCGACGACGCTTCTTGCGCAGGAAATCGAGGCTGCAGATCACCAGCTGTTCGGTCTCGAAGGGGTTTTCCGCATCGGCGAATGCCTCGATGCAGCGCTCCTCGTCAAACAGGGAGAAGTGCAGGTTGAAACGGCGCAACATCTCGACCAGCCACTGGTGCTGGAGCGTCTCGGGCAGCAGGATCAGCACCCGATGGGCACGGCCGGAGAGCAGCTGCTGATGAATGATCATGCCCGCTTCGATGGTTTTGCCCAGACCAACCTCATCGGCCAGCAGTACGCGCGGGGCGTAGCGGTGACCCACCTCGTGGGCAATATAGAGTTGGTGCGGGATCAGGCTGACCCGGCCACCGGCCAGACCGCGGGTCGGATTGCGACGACGCTTGTGCTGGTTGACCAGCGCCTCGTAGCGCAGGGTAAAGCGGGACATCCGATCGATCTGACCGGCGAACAGGCGATCCTGCGGCTTGTTGAACTTGATAAAGTTGTTGAGAAACACTTCTTTGAGGGCAACGGGCTCATCATTGTCGGTGCGCACACCTACATATATAAGTAGGCCGTCTTTCTCCTGCACTTCTTCGACCGTCATGGTCCAGTCTTCGTGACTGGTGATCTGATCGCCCACATTGAAGCTGACCCGGGTGACCGGCGCCTCTTCTTTGGCATACATGCGGTTTTCACCGGTAGCCGGAAACAACAGGGTAACCATGCGTCCTTCAACAGCAACGACAGTCCCCAACCCCAGATCCGTCTCTGTATCACTAATCCAACGCTGGCCAAGTGCAAAAGGCATTAAACTCTCCAAAGCCCAAGAGTGTGTGAATCGCAAAGGGGCGCTATGTTACCCGAAGGCGTGACCTCGATCACCATGCATATAGATGTAGAGAGACCAAATCGCCACAACCTTGATCTGCTACCATCGCCACGCCATCTAGAGGATAGCGAGCTTGCCAAACGGGTGTGTTATTGCAGGATAAATGCGCTTTTTGGGTAATTAGTGAACGGTTGAACCAAAAATGCGAATTTTATTCGAAAAGCCCCTTGCAAGCGTGATCCAGATCCCTATAATGCGCCTCCATCGACAGGGCAAGCGGCAACGCAAACAACCTCGTCGGTAACCTCGAAAAGCCTTTGAAAATAAGGCTTGACTCGAGAAGGCGGTTGAGTGGAATTCCACTCCCGCAGCAACACACTGTTGCGTCGCTCTTTAACAATTTGAATCAAGCAATCTGTGTGGGCACTCACAGCATCGAGCATCAAAACAATTTTTGATTTTCAATGTCTGATGAAGTGACCAAAGCAACTTTTAGTTGCAGCAGTTAA